>LIUH01000172.1 GCA_001462225.1 Fibrobacteria bacterium GUT31
GAGCAAAAGGAATGGTGCAAAACAATAGAAATATCCTCTTACCATTTGCGCGATACCTTCAACAATATCATGGATTTTTCAAAAATAGAAGCGGGCACTCCTCTTAAAATTGAAGACGAATGGGTTGATATATTTTCTTTGCTGGATGATTTGATAAGTGTTTGCAGACATTATCTGCTTTACAGAAATGTAAGGCTTTACGTTATGCCATCCATTGCAACACCCAGATTTATAAAAACCGACCCCGTTAAATTAAAGCAGATTTTGGTAAATTTGATAAGCAATGCGCTCAAATTCACAAGCAAAGGCTCGGTAAAATTAACCGTTAACCACTCAATAGCCGAAGACGGTTGCAAAATACTTTTTGAAATAGCAGATACCGGAATCGGCATTCCAAAGGAAAATATCAAAAAAATATTCAACGCTTTTCAACAAATAGATACCGGACATGCGAGAAAATACGGCGGGTCCGGACTAGGCCTCTCAATATCGCAAAATATTTTGCATGCCATGGGTTCTAATTTAGAAGTTCAAAGCGTTGTCGGAGGCGGTAGCCGTTTTTATTTTCAATTAACCGTAAAAGCAAAAGAAGAAGATTTCGGCCAAAAATTTTTCAGCAAGGAAAGTCAAAAAGTAGCCATTCACAACCGAGACCCAAAAGTGCTGGAATTTATAAGCGAGTGCGTCACCACCGTTAAAGGAATTCCAACCGAATCTTCCGATATAGAAACTCTTTTGAATTCAGGCGAATATGATTTGTTAGTTGCCGAAGCCGACCGCCTCACAAATACCCAAATACATAGAATTGCCGATAAATTCCCAAAAGTTATACTCATTTTTTACACAGAAAACGACAGGATAGAAGAGATAAAACGAGATTTTCCAAAATTTCAATATATCTTAGCACCCATTAGAAGCAGAGATGCCGTAGAAGCGGTGAGAAAACTGTATAGTGAGTGAACCGAAAAAACTACGCTCTTTGTATGGCATGCCTGAGCAATGGAATACCCTCTACGCTCTTTGTAGCTTGGCGAATGAGAGTGCAAGGAAAGCTACGGCCGGAGCGGTTGCGCATTTTGGTTTGCAATACATCCTCCTCTTCCGGAAGGTTGCCCAGAATGCGGTTGAGATCATCTTCGTGGCGATATAAATCGCGCAAATAGTGCCATTTAACCTCACCCGGTTCAAAGCCGAACATTTTGCAAAAGCGATTGTTTGCCGTGATTATACGGCCTACGCTATTCGCTATGCACACAGCTTCATCGGCTTCGTTTATGTTCTCGTCTATGGTCATAGAGCCTCCGTGTTCAATGAAAGTCCGTCAATTGCAAAAGACACCTGCGATTTACCCAAATAAACCGGCAGCTTGGAATACGGCAAAACCGCAGAAATTCTCTCTTCTCTGGCTACGGCAACGCCATCTTGGTAAAGGGTTAAATAGCGGCCATCCCATTTTGCTTCTACAAAAGTCCACAAACCGGCTTTTACGGGATGCTTAGACAAAAGCGCCCGCTCGCAAGCAAAAGCCGAATTTTCATCCGTTAAAAAGAACGCAAAGGCGGGAGCTTCCGTTCCACACGCTCCGTTCAAAAGAGCAAGACTGAATTCCGAGGGTATAGCAGCGGAATCTGCGCTGAACTTGCCTATTAAGTTATGCGGCACAGGAGATTTTTGCGGCAAGCTATCTATTTTGAACCATGCGCTGATTTCAAAAGCTACTGCTACCGAAAATTTTCCGCCATATTCCATTGAAGCTACATAGCTATTAGAATTTTTAAAAGCAAGCGCCGTTTTGCTGTGGCCATCTCTGCCTACAACGGGCTGCACTGCATTAGCGGCTATAGTATTGGTCTCTTCGCTTGTGCCGCCGGCAATCTCGGCCTTTTTCGCTGAATTTGTGCAATATAAAGCCAATAACGCAATGAGCGCAAATGCAAATTTCGGCAATAAAATTTTAAACTTTTTCATTTTGCTCCCCTCCTGTTTTGCGAGTAGTTTTTGAAAGCGGAAATAGTTGCAAATTAATTCTGTACACCGATTCGTCTCCGCCTTCGCTCTGTACCGCTATCTCTTTTATTCTGCGCCTGAAATTCGCCAGTTCCGCTTTTACCGCTTCAAAACCCGCTTTTGTGAGTCCCATTGTTATGCCGGAAATATCCCGTTCTTCTTTTGAAACGGCCTCCAAAGCTGCGACTGCCAGAGTACCCATATTCTCGTGGTGTTTGCGAACAGCCATTGAGCTTATGTTATCGCCGGTTGTAAGGTGCTTGTTCGTTTGACGGTATTTACCGCTTGAATCCTTTTCCAGCAAACCCAATTTCAGCAGAAGGGCTATAGATGCCTTAACT
Organism: Fibrobacteria bacterium GUT31; assembly: GCA_001462225.1. GTDB lineage: Bacteria > Fibrobacterota > Fibrobacteria > Fibrobacterales > Fibrobacteraceae > Fibrimonas. The sequence continues at coordinate 2,349 of LIUH01000172.1, forward strand.
TGCGGTAGTGGAATTTTCGGAACCAGCAGTTTTGAAATTTCATTTTCTGATGATACATTTGGAGCTAATTCTCGTATCACAGAATGATGCCATTCTTTATAATAGTCATACAAATTCGCTTCTATAACATGATTTTTGCAAAGAGCGGCGATTTTTCGCATTTCGTTAAACAGTTTTTGTTTTTTTGCATTGTCAGTTTCGTGGGTAAAAGGCACCAAAAGCCTGAAAAATTCCTGTTCCTTATCGGTCAAACCCAGCGCCAACCCCACTCTTTCAATGCCTTCCGGGCTTAGGGAGCTTTTTTCCTCTGCAACCAATTTCAAGAAAACAGGGGAAGCATAACCGGCTCTTTTCGCAAATTCCCGCCAAGAAAAGCGGCTGGAAGCCTTTTTCTCGGCAAAAGCATCGCGCATAAAAGCACGGTAATCGGAATATGCAAAAACTGAAGGCATACACCTATAATATACATTATTTTTTTACAAATGATACATTTTTTTTTAATTTATGATACTTTTTTTAAATTTTTACCGTTTTTACCGCTATTTTCCCCAAAATCCTGTTGCAAGCGGCTATTATATCACTTTTTATAGCCATTATTTCAGCTCGCCAAACGGAAGAATTTGTTTTTAAAATTAGGGCTTCATCTTTTAAAGTGACGATTATCACTTTTTCTTGCAATTTACCCGGCAAAATTTTACTTTTATTTTCGTCTAAAATAATGCTATCTTTTTGTTCTTGGCTCAAAAAACCGTTTAAAAAGTTCACGGCCAATGCACCTGCAGCCAATGGTTCATCTTTGCACAAAACCGGTTTTAAAGAGGTATTTCTTAAATCATCGCAAGGGACAAAAAAATTACGTTCGTATTTTACCATAAAATCACAAACTGATTGACTTATTAAATCTGCCGGGTTTGCCGCCGTAAAGCCCAATATCGCCTTGGCTGCCGTCTGCGTCTTTAAAAAAATCCGTTTTAGGAGCAGCATTCAGGGCCGGGGAATATTTAGAAAGGCTGAACGGTAGCAGAGGTTTTGCATTAGAGCCTTTGGCCGAATCCCCTTGAGATTCCTGATAAATTTTTTGCAAAGCCGGGTCTTTCACATTTTTTGAGGAAGTCGGTATGTTAAGGTCGCTTTTTGCCATGTTTTTTTCTTGTTCGGTGCCGGCAAAAATCGGATCCGAATAGATGTTTCCGAATTTGTCTTTGGAAGACGAAACTCCAGCCGGGCAATAGCGGCAGTCGGTATCAGCATTTGCAAAGAACAGGTTGTTCTGTATGCGAATGCTGGGTCTGGAATCCGACCAAATTCCAAAGTTTGAATTCTTGTAGAATATATTAGCGGCTATTGCGGGGCGGGAATTTTGAATAAAAACACCCGCACTCAAATTTTCGGTGAAAACGCAATTATAAACCGCCACATCAGCTTCATCTTCCAGCCAAATTCCCGTGCTATTGCTTATAAACAGCGAATTCCCCACATTAAATCTGCTAAAAGAGGTGTTTATAGCTTTGTTTGCCCCCATTATGTGCATATATTCTATACTAACCTGTGCCCTATCTTTTAACGGCAGCCTTATCCCATCCCATTGAATTTTACCCGGAACATGATTTTCCGGCAGAATTCGCACAGGTTCTTCCGCCGTGCCTTTTATAACTATAGGGCCTAGTGCTTTTATGCTTATATACATTGAATCCGACCAGTCAATCTGTTTAGTTTCGCCACAAGCCTCGCCCGGCACAATAAGCACTTCAACCCCTGCCTCTATGGTGAGCCTTGCCGCAGGCGCAATTTGAATGTCGCCTGTTATGCGGTATGGCGAGTGCTCTTTTGTCCAAACAGTGGGCAAATCTATTATGCCGCAATAATTTTCCGCAAAAACCGAAGCAGCCACCATCATAAGCAACACCGGCAGTTTTGAAATTTGAAAACGGGGGTTCATTGTAGGGGAATATAGAAAACGCCGATACCCCCGATGAAAAGGATTTCCCGCAAAAACACAAAAACGCCCTCATACAAATGCTTTACCAAGTCTGCGGGTATACTTATTTTCCCGCGGTGATGTGTTGCAAAGGCACTCTGTTAATGTTGGGAATGCTCACAACTGATACGTTTGAACTGGCCCGGTGGTGATGCACAGTTCCAGAGGGAAAATCTCCCTTGAGGTGGACTAAGCTGGGTGGAGGGGGGCGGCGGAACCTCAATAGGTCAAATATAATCGCAGGGCGACCATTGCGGCAAATTTGCGTTGATGTGTGATGGTGTTGTTTGCAACGTCGTTGCACAACGTCGTTGTAGAGACGGATAATTATCCGTCTCTACGGAACGGTGGGGTGCATTGTGCAACGTGGCGGTGCCCTTTTGTCTGAACCCCGATACCCCCGAGGGAAAGGATTTTCCCGATGGGG
>LIUH01000173.1:0-498 GCA_001462225.1 Fibrobacteria bacterium GUT31
GAACGGCTCTCCGACCCATCCGGGTTCATAGCCGACCAGTTTGCAAAAACGCTGAGTGCCGGCCCATATACCGATAAAGATGGCGGCGAGGGTGATAATCTTCATTATCAGGTTTAGAGCCTGTTCGTCTTTTGCGTCTTTTGGTTTGCCGCGAAGGAATTCATTGTCGCTCATTTGTCATTCTCCATCTCCATTTGTTTTAATGAATAATAATTTGAGTAAGAAAATATATTAAGCCATACGATAAACTGCTTAATATGCCGCTTAATATTCCGCTATTGTATTGCTTAAAAAGAAAAAAAATTAATATTACAAAAACGGAATAAAAAAATCCGTGAAATATAATTTTTTTTGTTACTCTCTTTTTTAATTTTTTTTTATATTGATACTTCAGTATTGAATCGTCATAATCGGCACCGGGAAATTCCATATGAAGATCGGAGAGAGCTTTTAAATAATCCGGATCGTTGTACATATCTGGTTTTATTTTTTTCTTAA
>LIUH01000173.1:898-3760 GCA_001462225.1 Fibrobacteria bacterium GUT31
TTGGCGTACATGGCTTTGTCAAGGGTAACGCCTTTAATAAGTTCGTCAATTAATTCGTTGCTGTAGTACATATATCCTCCGGAACTCATTTCCTAAAAGCATGAGAATGTTTGAGCGGTTCATCTTTCAGGAGTTCTTGTTTTTTCCAGTTTATTTTTTCACTTATTTGCATCAAGTCTTCTTCTTTAAAATTATTTTTTAGAAAGTTTATTGTTTTATTGTATAAGTCATCTGAGAATTTTACAATAGATTCATTTATCGTTGTATTTCTACCGGAAATAACAGAATAACTCTTTTGGAATTCACCGTTTTCTTTGTTTGCGAGTAATTCCAGTATATTAATAAGTAATTTTAACAATTCAAATAATGATATTGAAGTAACATTCAAACCTATATTATCCATAATATCTCCCCATTTATACTCTAAACCCTGTCACATGGATATGTTTTTTTAAATGCGCGGTGTCGGCTTTTGTTTTGGCTGCGGCCTGTTTGAGCAGTTCTTTTTCCAACGCAGCCTGTTTTTTCTTTGTTTCAATTTTCTCGATTGCCTGCTCCACATGATTACTTAATTCCGGAATCGTTTTTGACAAAGTTTTTAATAAATCTTCCTTGTCATAAGAATCGTATTTTATTCCCTTTTCAAGAGCATGGAGAATGGATGTTTTTCCCTCCTTGGAGAAAGGGTTAAGCGGCGTATCGTGACTTGAAAGGTAATTTGCCCTTTTAACGTCAAGCTTTTCGTCCTCATCCAGAGAAAAAGCAACAGGATTACAGTTTTGGGAATGTTTACTCACAACAGTGATGTGCAAATTATAGAAATTTTCCTTAATGTCTTCGGGGTGCGAATAAAATATTTCTGATCCGGCAGTCCTGATAATTTCCCTTGTTTCTTTGGATACTTTTTCAAAATGATGCAGTACTGCGTTATATGAATACCTGTCTCCCTCAGCAGACAATTCAGATAGTTTGAAACTTCTTTTATCATTAACAGAGCATTTATAAAGTCTGGCACGCTCCAAGCGTTCTCTTTTCTCTTCATCAGAAAATAAATATTTACAGTTCAACTCCTGTTTTTTGTAATTAAAATTTTCGACAAGGAACGTTCCGCAACTGTTGATAAAGACGTCACCGGTTCTGAAAATTGAATTTGTATTGGCATTGTACAAAAACGGCTCGCGGTTTTCCAATATGTCATGCCGGCAGAATACCGGGTTGGCTTTGAGTGCTGCTTCAATGTTGTTTATTTGTCCAAGACGTTTTTTATATTCGCCCGTGTTTTCATTTAAAGACTGCAAGACTCCCCGTGTCAGGGACAGGTTTTTAAGCTGCCCTTTCATTTGGGTTGTTTGCGCTTCCTTGATTTTCTCCTGTTTCTGTTTTTCAAGTTCTTCCCTGCGTTTTAGAGCCGCGTCTTTATCACCCCATTCTTCAGTTAACGCAAGTAAAAGCTCGTCGGCGTCAATGGAGTTTTCATCGTTGGGGTTGGTAAACACTTCCGATTTTGTCCGTAACAACTGGTCTATCCAATTTGCTTTGCGCTGTACAAGGTTTACAGAATAATTGTCGATAGTTCCCGCGGCAAGGTAAGTATTCAGGGACACGTTGTCCTGTTCGTTGCCCTGCCTGTCTACGCGGCCGTTACGTTGTATAAAATCCGATGGTCGGAACGGAATATCTAAATGATGAACGGCAGAGGAGTTTTTCTGCAAATTAACGCCTTCTCCTATACAGGCGGTGGAACCTATTATTACTTTATATTTTCCGGCATTATAATCCGCGATTGCCTTTGAAACTTCTTTTTCTATTGCGCTGTCGCTTTTATTGCCGCCTGATTTGGTAAAACCATTAACAATGATAATTTCTTTATCTTTGAATCCTTGTCTGACGAGTTCTTTTTTAATTTTCTCATGAATATTGAAACTCGCGTCTGAAGAAAACACACGGTCGCAGAAAATAACCTGCCCGCCATTTTTGTTTTTATAATCGGTATATGCGTTATGTGCTAATGTTTCCAACTTGGGATTTTTCCAGTTTTTATATGTGTCAGGGTCATATAATTCCAGATCGAGGCTTGCCGTCCTCATCTGGGTATAAAAGGTTAAAAAATTCTGCCCGGGAAAGTTTTCTTTACGTTCATCGGCTTCCATTGATTTATATCTGTCAAGTTCCAGTGAAATGCTTTTAATAACGCCTGTCTGTTTTTCATCTGCTCCAATAATATGCGGCTTGTTTTCAGCGGATGGTTTTTCAAGACCGACAGCTTCCGGATTGTTCTGTAAATCGGTATATGTGAAAAACAGGTTTTGAAGCGTAGGCAGATTTTTAAAGCCTGTGAGAATGCGTCCGTTTTTTACCTGCCCGCTTCCCCAATCATATAACCAGCCCATTTCGATATTGGCAAATTCATGAATGAAGCCGTCGATTGTGGTCACGCCCATGCGCCTTAGCTCGTCAGGAGCGATGTATTGCAGCATATTGTAGTATTCGAGCGGAGAGTTGGTCAGAGGCGTGGCAGTAAGGAGAAATACGTTTTTGCCGTTGTTCTGTTCCCGGATATATTCGCTTTTCTTGTAAAGGGACATGGCCTTCGCAGATTGCCTGCCGTCGTTCATTCCGGTTTCGCGAGAAAGAGTCGAGCTGAAAAGATTTTTATAACGATGGGCTTCGTCCACAATAAGAACGTCGCAGCCGAAGTCCTCGAAACAGACAGTTACGTTTGTTTTTCCTGACTGCGCTTTGTATTCGCCTCTTTGGGCGGCGCGTTCCTGCTGCCGCACTGTGCCGTCAGATTTTTCCATTTTGTAAAGCGTAGAGACATTTTCAGTAACTTTAGCATCATTCTCAGGGGATAGCTGTATT
>LIUH01000174.1:0-15433 GCA_001462225.1 Fibrobacteria bacterium GUT31
AGCATTACTACGAAATATACAACCACAGGGATATAGATTTTTTGGAAAGGGAATGCCGTCTGCTTTTTATCACTTATTTGAGGCCTTTTATAAACGGCGTAGGTTTTTATCATTTGGAGAGCGAGACGAGAAACGGCGAGCGTACCGATTTGATTTTGGATTACAATTCCGAGCAGTTCATAGTTGAATTGAAGTTATGGTATGGCGATGCAGCCCACAATGATGCTTATGAGCAATTATCCGGGTATTTAGAAAGCAAAAGCAAGGATACAGGCTATCTTCTCACCTTTGATTTCCGCAAAACAGAAAATGTCGGCAAACCTCAAATTGGCTGGGTGGAGCATAAAGGCAAGAAAATTTTGGATGTGATGGTTGGGTTTTAGGCATAAAACACGGCTGATTTAAAAAATATCACTGTTTTGCCATCTGGAAAATTCTATGCTTCGTCTTTAACTTTTGGAGTCTATTTTGAAAAAAGTAACACTTCCGAAGAACAAGCCGTCGAACCAGACGCAAGTTTGGACAATCTCATATTTGCGGCAGCAATAGCCCCTGAGTTGAACATAAAAACGAGGTTTGTAGGCCAAGAGCCATTTGACCCTGTTACAAGGCATTACCACGAGGAAATTAAAGTTATGGTATGGCGATGTAGCCCACAATGATGCTTTTGAACAAATTGCGGGATACTTAGCGAGCAAAAATAAGGATACAGGTTACCTTCTCACCTTTGATTTCCGCAAAACAGAAAATGTGGGCAAGCCTAAAATTTCACGCTTTAACCCAAGAAATTGTATCCCACCCGCTGACTTTCCCCTTATACCTATAAATACGGTAAAGACGACGCGCCATGCGGGTCGTTATTTCGTAAGATATTGTCTTATGCTCGGCGGCAAAAGATTCAACGGAAATTTGCTCGGAAAATTCTCCGTTTATGCACTCCGCAATGTCGCCGATTTCCACATCCGGAACTTCGCTCACATCCACCATGCAAGCATCCATGCACACACGCCCTAAAATAGGACAAGCCTTATCGCGTATAAAAATTACGCCCTTGCTCGGCTCGCCTCGCAAATAACCGTCTCCATAGCCAATGGCAACGGTTGCTACTCGCATATTTTTTTTTGCAACAAAAAAATGCCCGTAAGAAATTCCTTCGTCGGCTTCAACCTCTCGCAATGCACGCACCGTTGAACGAAGCCTTAGTACCGGTTTTATCGGAAATTCAGACGGAAATTTCCCAATAGGGTCATAACCGTAAAGAGCTATGCCGGGACGAACCATATTGTAATGAGTTTTACTTGCGAATAAAAGTGTCGCCGGCGAATTCGCTATATGGCATAGCGGTGGCCGCATTCCCGCTTTTTCCAATTCCTCAACCATCTTGTCAAATCTGGCAAGCTGTTTTTCCATAGCAAAATGCTCCGGCATATCAGCTGTGGCAAGGTGAGAATATATTCCCTCGACTTCCAAATTCGGAAGTTCGCATATTTTTTTTACCTCGTCAAAGTTATCATATTTTATCCCAAAGCGATGCATACCTGTATCTATCTTAATATGGATTTTTTGTGGGGAGTGGGGAGTGGGGAGTGGGGAGTGGGGAGTTGAGAGTTTTTTGGCGATTTCGTAGTTTGAGATTGTGGGGGTTAGGTTGTTCTTTTGCAAAAATTGGAAATCGCTTTCTGTGCTTGGGCCTAGGACTAGTATTCTTGCTTTTACTCCGTTTTCTCGTAAAGCTATTCCTTCAAATAAATGTGCTACGCCTAAAAAGTCAATTCCTGCATCCATGGCGGCAAAAGAGATGGCCAGCGAACCGTGCCCGTAGGCATCGGCTTTTACCGGCAAAAGTATTTTCACGCCGGGGGGTAGCAAACTTCGGACATAGCGAATGTTGCTTTGCAAATTGTCCAAGTCTATTTCTATCCAATTGGGCCTGGGAATTTCGCCGAGCGAAAACATTTATTCTTCCTCTTCCATTACTTTTTTCGCATCTACAAAGCGTACATTTTTGTTCGGATTGTGCCCATACCTATTCAGCAGATGAATTTCAACCATCTGGATTATATTCGATATTTTCTTCTCAACCTTGTGAACTTGATAAAACAAAAGCACAAGATAGCAGGTAACCGCGAACAATGCCAAACCGAGTACTAAGGAAAACAGCATCTCACAATAATTCCGCTATTTGTATCGCATTCAATGCAGCGCCTTTGCGTATTTGATCGCCTACAATCCACATATCAAAAGCGTTGTCTTGCGATTGATCTACACGAACCCTGCCTGCAAACACAGGGTCTTTGCCGCTGGCATCTATGGGCATGGGCCAGCGGTTCTCGGAGGGTTCTTCTAAAATTTCAACGCCCGGTGCGGTGCGCAAAACATCGTAAATCTCGGCAACGCTCGCTTTCTTTGAAAGCCTTATGTTCAAAGCCTCGGAATGCGCCCTTAAAACCGGCACCCGTACACAGGTGGCATTCACCCGCAAATTTTCGTCACCGAAAATTTTATGGGTTTCGGCTACCATCTTCCATTCCTCCTCGCAATAACCGGTTGGCGCATGAACAGACGATTTTGCGGAACTGCCGTCGTTATAAGAGGAGTTGTGTGGGAATAAATTGAATGCATATTGATGCGGAATAACCGTGCGGGTAAAGGTTTTTCCTGCTGCCAAGGCTGCGCACTCCAAACGAAGCTCTTCCATAGCCGTTGCACCCGCTCCGCTTGCAGCCTGATAAGTACAAGCGTGAACTCTTTCAACGCCAAAAGCCTTGTATAAAGGGAACAGCGGCAAAAGCATTATTATTGTGCTGCAATTCGGGTTAGCTATAATGCCCTTGTGCTTTTTTATGTCCTGCGGATTTATTTCCGGCACTACAAGCGGAACTTCAGGGTTCATCCTGAAATAAGATGTGTTATCCACAACCACCGCACCGGCTTTAACGGCAGAAGGCATATACTCTTTTGAAATAGAACCGCCTGCGGAAGACAGCACCAAATCCACACCCTCAAAGGAATCGTGGCGAAGTTCCTGAACGGTTATATCTTCGCCTTTGAATTTTATTTTTTTGCCTACGCTTCTGGCAGAAGCCAATAATTTTAATGATTTGAGCGGAAAATTCCGCTCTGCTAAAATGGCCAGCAATTCTTGACCCACTGCGCCTGTCGCGCCTGCTATTGCAACACTTTTCATTTTTACTCCTTACCTGTTATAGTAGAAATTATAGATTTTACCTGATTTGCATGTTTGCGAGCCTTAGCAAAATTTTCTCCTAAAGTATCCGCTTCCAATCCGAATTGATAATGAATCTCATAGCCCGCGAGTTGCAGATTATTTGCTGCTGTGAGCAATAAATCATAAGACCGCTTTCTCTCGCTCGGAGGCGTTAAATTTCGTATTTGCCTGTAGGCATCAGTACTCCTGTTTCTCAAAGAACGAGCTTTGCTCTCGTAAATTTCACGTTTTCCGATACCTTGCAAACTTATGTCTTTCCAACTTGGAAATGCGAGAATAGAATCCGAAACAGTCGCAATCTTTTCCAACAGCAGTTTTTCTGCGGCAATATAGCCGGTTACTATGGAGTCGTTCTCAACATTTTCTGCCGCGGAACTCGAACTTGCCTCGGAATTAAAGCCCAAGGATGGGGCGCCCAAACCCATATCCTGCTTAACGGATTCAAATCCCAGATAAGAAAAAAATGCTGCTGCCATAGTTATTCCAATAACTATGATCCATGAAACCAACTGCCTGAAAAGACCCCGCGCATTCATGGCGCATATAATGCCCAGAGCTGTTATGCTCCATAGAATTGCAACTTGTATCAGGGTTATGTCTATCATAGTTTAATAAAAACCCTTAGAATGGCAGTTGATCATCCGGATCGCCGATTGACGGCGGCGGTGGAACCGGCGAATGCCCTTCAAAAGAATCGCCGCCTTCACCTATATAATTGTGCCTAGGAGCTAGGAATTCAAAATTATCCATCAGAATTTCAGTTATATTGTGCTTTTGCCCGGTTTGCGGGTCGTTCCACTGGCGGTAGGAAACCCTGCCTTCAACAAAAAGCGGGGTTCCTTTTTTTATCCCCAACTTCTCTATGCGCTCGGCAAGTTTATCCCATGCAACAATATTGTGCCAGGCGGTATCATCTTGCATTTCGCCGGTGTTTGGGTTGCGAAACCTGCGTGTAGTGGCAAGGGAAAAAGAGACCCTTTTTTTGTTGTTCTGGGTAAGACGAACCTCAGCATCTTTGCCAAGATTGCCCATAAGCATTACCTTGTTTAAATAAGCCATATATAATCCTCGTATGTTAAAGGAAATGTAGAAAATTGGAAAATACTTTTTCCACAACAGTGTCTGCTAATTCTTCCAAGTTTTTTGGGTGTTTGTAGAAGTGCGGGCTTGCCGGGATAATGGCTGCTCCTGCTCTTTTCAGTTTTAGCATATTTTCCAGATGTATTTCGTTAAAGGGCATTTCTCTGGGAACAAGGACAAGGGGGCGGCTCTCTTTTAGGCATACGTCTGCAGCTCTTATCAGCAGATTATCGCTTGTACCTGCGGCTATGCGCCCCAAGGTTCCCATAGAGCAGGGTAAAATGACCATGCCATAGTAACCGGAACTGCCTGTTGCCGGGGGTGCGAAGAAATCATCAATTTTATGAATTTTCCCGCAATTTTGCAAAATATCTTCGCAACCCTCGTGCCTCAAAACCGCTTCGCCGGTTTTTGTGACAATGAGTTCCACCTCAAAAACACGCTCTTTTGCATATTGCAAAAAACGCTTTGCGTATATTGAGCCGGATGCACCGGTTATGCCGAGCAATAAAGTAGGTACGTTCATTTTTTCTCACAGATAACAATGTGCGCAAGACCGCCATCCAATGCTTTTATGCAACGCAAAGTAAAACCTGCATTCCTAGCTTTTGCGGCGTATTCTTTTGGAGTTATAAAGTTCAAGATAGAAAGCACCAAATAGCGGTAAGCATTGCGTTTGCCAAGCACTGAGCCTACAAAGGGAATTAAAAGCGGAGCGATGTTTTTATAAAATAATTTTGAAACCCTTTTTTCGGGTTTAAAAAACTCAAGGGTAGCAAAGCAACCGCTCTGTTTTAAAATCCTAAAAGCCTCGCTGAAAGCCGTGTCTAAATCCCGAATGTTTCGCATTCCGAAACCGTTCAAAATAATATCAACCGAACTATCGGCAAGCGGAATTTGCGTTGCATCCATCTGAATGAGTTTTAAGCCGGAATCCTTTTTTGCCGCGACACCCAGCATTTTGCCGGCAAAGTCCCCTACCAAGGAGGCTTTCGGTTCATTCAGTTTCTTTTTATAGGCAATAGAAAAATCGCCGGTTCCGCCGCACAAATCCAATACCACAGCGTTTTCTTTTTTCGGCAATCTTTTGCAGCAGGCTTTGCGCCACGCAACATCGCGACCCGCAGACATCAGGTGGTTAAGCAAGTCGTAGCGTTTGTGGATATGGTCAAACATTTCGCGAATTTGAAGCATGGCGGTAATTTATAAAACCATCTTGCGAAATTGTTAAATTTACTATATTTTTCAGACAATGTCCCCTTTGCCTTTTGCTAAAAAGCTCCGATGGTCTCTTATGCGCTTCCGCTCGCCGCAGGGGCTAAGGCATTGGTTTGAAAAGAAGAGCGGCGGTGAAAGCGAAATGTTTCAATATAGGGCAGATATTTCCAGTTGCAAAAGAGTGATTATGTTTTTGCCTATGGAAGAGGATAGATTTTTTGTGATTCTGCCTTTTGCAATGGCTCTTTCCGAAAAGCGAGACTCAAATGATTTTTTGGTTATAACAGATGAAAACAACCGCTATATTTTGAGAGCTTTAGGTTTAGAGAGGTTGGCTCTTTTTTACAACAGCAAAAATATGCTTTATGGCGAGGCTGATTTCTTTGAAATGGAAAGGAGGATACAGGATCAAAAATGGGATTTATGCATTTTTTTGCAAGAAAACGCTCCGTTGCCTTTCCTTTATTTGGCAAGAGCCACCCGTGCCTCTTACCGCATGGGCTTAAAACAGGAATTCCCGTTCTTAAACATAACTTTGCAAAGTTCCTCTTATAGTGAAAATATTTATGCAAGCAGAAATTTTCTCTATAAAACGTTTTTTATAGACCATAAAAAAGCGGAAGAAGAAAGTATTCGCGTTACGCAAAAAAATGAAAAATTCAGTTCCAGCTCAAAGTTGTTATCCACATCAAACACCATATTGTTGAACCTGGAGCCGCCTGTTAACGGCGAGCCTTGGTCGGAAAATGATGTATTTATGATTTGCAAATCATTCCAACCTAAATGGCGGTTAATAACCATTGCCGCAACCACTAAGCAGCTTGAGCCTTATGCGAAAGTTATGGAGGAATTGGAGATGCGAAGCAATCCCGTTCTTTTGCATTCGGAATCCATATTCAGCGTACTGCGGCAGTACCCTGCTATAATAACCCTCAATTCTCTGCATTCTCATCTGCTTTTGAATTTGAGCAACATAAAGATTCTTATGCTTGAACAAAACGAAGATTACAATATTCCCAACAGTCAAAGGCTGTTAAAATTCCGCAGAGACGGGAATTATTATTCGTTTGCCAGATTAGCCGCAGATTTTTTGAAAGAACCCGACGTTGCAGGTTCGGTTGCCAAATGAAATGCACTTTGGCAAAGCCCAGGGGCTTTTGCGCAGGCGTTGAACGCGCTATTTTAATGGTTGAAAAATCCATAAGGAAATTCGGCAGGCCGGTTTATGTGAGGCACGAAATTGTGCATAACCGTTTTGTGGTGGATAGCCTGCGAAAAATCGGTGCCATATTTGTTGAAGATTTATCGGAAATACCCGAAGGTGCCGTTGTTATATTTTCCGCGCATGGCGTAAGCAAAAATATTTACGAAAAGGCAAAGAGTTTGCACCTGAAAGTCATAGACGCAACATGCCCCATTGTAAAATCCGTTCATAGAAGCGCAGTCAGGTATGCAAACTCGGGCCGTTCCATAATTTTGATAGGCCACCAAGGACATGCGGAAATAGACGGCACTTTGGGGCAACTTCCGCCCGGCAGAATGCACCTCATAAGCTCGGTGAAAGGAGTTCAGGAGTTGCCTATCACAGGGAAAGACATTGCATACCTTACGCAAACCACTCTTTCCTCCGAAGAAACGGCAGACATAATATCGGCGTTAAAGAAAAAATACCCTAGCATACAAGGTCCCAAAATGGGAAACGTTTGCTATGCCACTACCAATAGGCAATGCGCTGTTCGTTCCGTATGCAAAAAAGTGGAATTGCTTCTTGTAGTCGGTTCTCAGAACTCAAGCAATTCAAACCGCTTGAGGGAACTTGGAGAAGAGCAAGGAATCAATAGTATTTTAATAGACTCTGTGGAAGATTTGAACAAAGATATGTTTGCCGGTGTGAACTCCGTGGGAATATCAAGCGGAGCAAGCGCCCCGGAGCATTTGGTTCTTGAAATCATAGAATGGTTAAAAGAGCATTTTAGCCTTGAAGATATTATAGAAGAACAAACGGTAAAAGAAGTGACAAAATTCCCTTTGCCCATAGAGCTTGATGGGTAGGATAGCGTTTTTTTACTATATTAATTTCATGTTCCGTTTTCTTATTGCCGCATCTGTTATTGCATTAATTTCTTGCACCGGCAAAGCTCCGCAACCGCAAACGGAGCTGCAAAACCCGGCAGTTCCAATTGTTATTATAGACACTGTTCGCGACACCCGCACAGACACTTTAAAAATAACCGACAGTGTTTTTATAAAAGAAACGGAATCTTTTAAGGCTTTGCAAAAAAGCATAGATTCTTTGATTGCAAGAAGAGAAACGGGAAAAGCCATAGAACTGCTTAAACAACAGGTTCAATACCACAATAATTTAGACCAACTGGGATTCCGTACTTTGCAACTGGCGAGTTTGCTTCATCAAATAGGGCATAGCGCAGAGGCCCTTGCTATTTTAGAGGGCTTTGTTGTGTATAAAACAACCATAAATTACTGGATAGACAGTGCAAATACCCTATACGACAAGATCATAGCGGCAAACAAAGACGGGATTGATTCGTCTAAGTTGGAAACAATAAGTTCTTTAACTGCGCAAATTCGCAACCTAAAAAACGCAAATGCAAGCCCCGTTTTAATAACGGATTTGGCAGATAGCCTACGCTCCATAGCCCCAGGCGATTCCGTTTTGTCTTGGCTGGAAAAACAATTGCCGTCTCAAACCGAAAGTTCCGATATTTTTTGCGAAGAACAGAGAAAAATTGCTGCAGACAAATTTTCCGCCTCCCGCAAGAACAAAACAAAAGCGAACGCTTTATTGAATGAGGCTATAGAGGCCTTGAACAAATGCTTGGCAAAAACACCTTCCGTAGAGATGAGAAAAAAAGTAGTTCAGAACAAAGAACTTCTAACCAAAGAATTAAAAATGTAAAAATGAAAATCAACTCTCAACTTGTATTGCTCACCGCATTACTCCTCCTAGCCTCCTGCGCCCCTTTAAGGCCGCTTGCGCCGGAACCCCCAAAAGGCTATACCAGATATGAACCCACCGTAACCATTCGGAAAGCAAAAGAAAGATCTTTGGAAGATCCAAATTACGAGCAACGAGAGTTACAGAATATAACCGGAATAACCGCATGGGACAATGTGCTTTCACCGTGGCTGGGCACTCCGTATTTACTGGGCGGAAATACCAAAGAAGGAACGGACTGCAGCGGTTTTGTGTCCAGTGTTTATATGGAAAAAGAAAGGATGCCTATACCTAGGACATCAGCAGAAGAATTTGAAAAGGGGAAATACGTTGCAAAAAACGATTTGATCATCGGAGATTTGGTTTTTTTCGGCAACAGATTCAGGGTGAGCCATGTTGGGATTTATGTCGGCAAGGGAAATTTTATCCATGCGAGTACATCCAAGGGTGTTACGGTAAGCCCTCTTGACGATAGTTATTGGAAACCAAGGTATATGGGAGCGAGGAGATATTTGTAATTATGGCAAATGATTCGAAAAAATTCGTTTTGCAAATTTTATGCCCCGACAGAAGCGGGCTTATAGCGGCCTTTACCCAAGGCATAGCGCAAACCGGCGCAAACATTTTGGATTTAACCCAGCACACGGCAGAAGACATAAATACATTTTTTTTGCGAGCACTCGTTGAATGCGAAATCGATGCTGTTCCAAAAATAAAAGAGCATTTTTCCAAAATGGAAAATGAAAAATCCATGGAATGGCAGTTGCACGATGCGGAACATAAAACAAAATTGGCATTGTTCGGTTCCACCACCGACCACTGTTTTTACGAACTTTTGCTTTCCCACAGAGACGGTGCCTTGCCTTGCGAATGGACTTGCATAATTTCCAATCACACGGTTTTAGAGCCTTTGGCTAGAGCTTTTAACCTACCTTTTTTTCTAGTGCCAAGCTATATTCCGAGGCCCGAGCAGGACAAAAAATTCAATGAAATTTTGCAAGCCTCGCAAACAGAAGGGATAGTGCTTGCTCGCTATATGCAAATTTTAAGCAAAGAGTTTACGGAAACTTGGAAGTATAAAATCATAAACATTCACCATGGTTTTTTGCCGGCATTCAAAGGTGCAAAGCCTTACCACCAAGCATGGGCAAAGGGCGTTAAAATAATCGGAGCAACGGCACATTTTGCAACTGCGGATTTAGACCAAGGCCCGATTATTTGGCAAAGCGTTCAGCAGGTTGCAGACACCGGGAGTATTGAGCAGTTTATTCAAATCGGGAAAGAAGTCGAAAAGCGCACTTTGCTTTATGCATTAAAACTCTGGCTTGAGCATCGGGTGTTTTTGCATGGGGAGAGGACGTTTGTTTTGTGAATTATTTTCTATATTAAAATAAACATGGAGAAAATATGCAAATGGAATTGGTACATAATCTCTTTATTGTGTGGAAACCCGAATACGATTTGGGAATACCCATTATTGACGAGCAGCATCGCGGGATAGTGACCACTATCAACTCTCTTTTTTATGCGATGCAGAATAAGCATGGCAAAAAAGTACTGGGATCGGTGCTCAACATGGTAACCGAATACACGCACATTCATTTTGAGCTTGAAGAGGACTTTCTTCGCAAATGCGGCTTCACCGATTTTGAGAAACATCGCGAATTGCACAACGAGTTGAAACACACTCTTTCAAGCACTGAGAACAAAAGTTCATGGGAAAGCGATCCGCAAAAATTTTTGGAATTTCTTAAAAATTGGTGGATTGACCATATTTGCAAGAAGGACCGGATATTTAGGGATTATCTTTTTAATGCCGATGGTTAGCTAGCTTAATGGAGTATTAATATACAAAATTCTGAACAAACTTTGCAATAATGAAAAACCATTCTTTCTATATAAACGGTAATTACGTATTATACCTATATACCTGCCTTTGATTTTTTCTATAAAAGAAACGGTATCTCCGGATAAATAACACGGAAGTTTCTTTTTGTGTTTTTTCTGAAACAAAAACATATTCTCGCAAAAAGTTCTTTCTTTGTTTCCGGCAGAAAGATGATGAATATCCATACCCAAATAAACATAGTTCCGATATTTTTGGGAAATGGAAAAAGTAAAATCCGCATCATAAAAATGAAAATCCTTAAAAGTTTCTTCGTCAAATTTATTATTTTCCCAAATATTCTTCTTAACGAATAAAAATACTCCATCTAGGCAAATTATTCTTGAAAAAATTTCATTATCGGAGTTTATACATAAATTTCGTTTGTTAGTACCGATACCATCTTGTATTCTCGCTATACATTTCGGTGAACTCCACCAACCGTAAGAATTTCTAATAACCGATTTTCCGCCGGCAACTCCAATTACACCGCAATTATTATCTTGTTCTGCAAATTTTACCAATTCTTTGCCCCAAGCATGAGTTTTAATTATAATATCTTCGTGAACAAAACATAGATAATCTCCATTTGCTTCCTTTGCCGCTTCGTTATAGGCTTTGGAAATCCCATATTTTTTCTCACGATTGTCAAAAACAATAGTTTCATATTCCGTGCCGATAGTCCCGTTTATACTATCCAGCATTTTTTGACATATATCCGGTTTTATAGAACAAGTTATCACAGAAATCATTTTACTCTACCAATGCGGTGATTTTCTACCCAATTGCGAAACATAAGCGGGAATTCTATCCCTTTGCTTGCCAAAAAACAGAGAATTTTTTTATATAATTTTTTTTCATGTCTTATAAATTCCGGTATATACGGCTTGAATTTATCTTCGAAAATTTTCCGCTCTTTTTTGCATAAAGAAAAAAAGACAAAGGCTGTAGAACTAAAGTTGCAATAAAAAGCATTTTTCACATTACACGGAATAACTCCGTTGAAAAGCATTTCAAGGACATCGTTACTGTAGATTGCAAATTTAATGCAAGAAATAAAATGCTCCTTTGTATTTTTTGTGCTGGAGCCGTTATCTCTATGGAAATAAAGACTTTCCGGAACAAATGCTGCCGATTTTGAATGGTATGCAATTTGATACATTTGAAGCAGATCCTCCCATCCGACGATGTAAATATCGGGAAAAAGAACCTTTGCATAAATTTCCCTTTTTACCAACTTGTCCCATGTTAAACATCTGATTCCGTGCTTAGGATCTAACAACGCACTGATATTTTCAGATGCTTCCACGCTCCATTTGTAATCACCGATAACATGATGCCAAGATAAATTATCGGTTTCGTAGCCACACCACACAAAATCGGCATTTATTTCCGTCATTTTCGCATACATTTTTTCCAAAAACTGCGGATGATAAGTATCATCATGATCTATATTTGCTATAAACTCACCTCCGGAATTTTCCAATCCGGTTTTTCTTGCAAGTAAAGTACCTCCATTTTGTTTGTGAATGGCGATAAACCGAGAATCTTTTTCCGCATACTCATCTATTATTTTTCCGGTATTATCCGTTGAACCGTCATCTACCAAGATTGCTTCCCAATTCGTTAATGTTTGAGCAAGAACGCTGTCCAAGCATTCTCTGAGGTAAATTTCATTGTTGTAAATTGGAATAATTATCGAAATAAGCCCTTTTTGTTCAGGGTATTTTATATGCGGAGGTTCAAAAACAGCCATAGCTTTTCTCTTAAAACAAAATTGCGTTCTTCTCTAAAGCCCAATCGGAAACTCTTATTATTTTTTCCGCCAGAATTTCCAATTCTTTAACATTGCCCGCTTTTTGCAATAATAAATTATTTTCTTGCAAAGAATCGGAAATAGAGTATATATATGAGCTATCTGCGTTATATAGCAAGCGATATTCACCAAAACTGATGGCTTTGTAGCCGGAATGCGTTCCCAATGCAAAATCTTTGCGATGTCTAAGCAGACTGTGCCCCATAAAAGGATTAGAAATGCGTAAACCGGCTAATTCCAAAATAGTCGGAGCAATATCTATTTGGCTCGATGAAATTGTATCCGTCTTTGCTTCTAAAAAAGGACAGGAGATGATAAAAGGTATCCAGGTTGAAGAATAGTAAGCAACGCCTCCGATTTTTGAGTTGCCGTTTTCACCGGTAGGAAAACCGTGATCTGCTGTGACAATCAAACAGGTATTTGCAAACCAGGGTTCTTTTTCAATGGAATGCACAAAGCGCGAGAGTTGCCTGTCTGCATAACGCATTGTGTAGAGAAAGCGTTCTTTTATATGTTTTTGCTTTTCTTCGTCCGGCATTCCGGGGGCAAAATTAAAGGGGTAATGATTAGTACGTGTCATAAAAGTCGCCAAAAAAGGTTTGTTTTTATTGGCAAGAGAATCTTTAACGAAAATTGAATTATAATCCCAAAAAGAAGAATCATCTTCGCGGCTGCGGTCATAATGCCTACGCAAGTACCATTTATCAATCCATACTCCTAAATTATCCCAAGCAGGGTCGGCAGCAGAAAAATAATCCGTTCTATACCCCGCATCTCTCAAATAAGAAGCGAAACTCGGAATGTTTATGTATGGCAAATTTGTAACTTGAAATATGGTAGAATGCGGCACAATGCCTGTGTGAGATGAAAGTATTCCTCCGACTGTAGGCAAACCGCTGACATGCATTCGGTTAAAATTGAGCGAAACCTGCATAAGGGAATCTAAAAAAGGCGAAGATTCCTTTACTCCTATATATCTGTGCGATTCCAAAAATACAACTATAAAATTCGGAGCTTTTTCCAAGTCAATCTGCGAAGGGTTTACCGGTTCCTTCCACAACGGAAATTCTTTTTGAGTAAATTTCCATTCCCCGCTACTGTCAATGGAGAGCCAAAATTCCCGGTATTCATCTATAAGGTTTGGCATTATTGCATTATCTTTGGAATTGCCCAAACTCGCAATTCCTTGCCAAATTAAATTCACCGTAGGAGTTAATTTTCCGAGCCTGGCATTTCCCGTCCAAATCACATTCAAATAGAGAAAACATATTATATAAAACGCAGGCAGAGCGATTAAATATGTACTTATCGGGGTACGATTAACAGCACCTCTTAGGCAACGGAATAAAAGATAAAAAGCAGGAAACAGTAATATCAGAATAGCAAATTGCAAATATGGAATTGATTCGTCATAAGCAAAATAATCCCAAAACATCTTTACGGAAGATAGATCTTTATAGGTGTTTATCAATGAAAAAGTTATATGCGTTCCTAAAAATCTTTGAACCTCATGGTCTATAAGAGTGAGCAATAAAATTGCGGAATGGAAAATTATAAATAAAATTTTGCTAAAACGCGGGACAAAAATTCCTATAAGCAAGAAAAATATCAATGAATGTATAATCCATAAATAATCCAATGCTATGGCATGAAAAATATACCAATCCGGTTTGCCTACAAAAGGAGTGCCGTAAGCGTCCGAACGAAAAAGCAGCAAAACCCTCAATATTATATGAAGCACATATACTGCCGCCGCCAAAGGCAGTAAAGCCCTGAAAACTTGTTTAATGCTATTTAACATTTTTCCCGCAAAAGACATAAATCGGTTTCAATATAGCAAATTATACATCCCCTTCGGCAAATGTTCACGATCGCCCCTGTTTGCCACGCCGGGTGATGCCATTTTTGCACCACAAAAATGCAAAATATCGAGAAAATCCTATTAATCGAGGATATCGAGGTTCAGACAGGGCAGCATTTGCTATATTAACGCTAATGGATCAACTGTGAGTATGGCAAACACACTAATATATATAGGTCGCTTTCAGCCGCCGCATAATGGGCACCTTGCCACAATCCGCAAAGCCTTGGAGCAAACGGAGAGGCTTTTGCTATTCGTAGGCTCGCACGAAGTTTGCCGCAGCCTGCGCAACCCCTTTACAACAGAAGAGAGAATAGAGATGCTCAAAATCTCCCTGCCCCAAGACGAACTAAAAAAAATAACCATAATCCCAATCCACGACTCCAACTACAACTGCGAGGAATGGATAAAACAGATAAAAAAACTCTCAACTCTCAACTCTCAACTCTCAACTAATTCCCAAACCGCCATCATCGGCCATAAAAAAGACGACACCTCATACTACTTGGACATGTTCCCCGAATGGGAGTTTTTGGAAATGCCTCTATTGGAAAACAGGCTTTCTTCTACCGAAATCCGGAAAAAATGGTTCTCCGGCACCCTAACCGAGCAGGACAAAATACCGCCTGCCGTTTACAGCTACCTCAAAAACAAAGAAAACGAAGAATGGGCTAAAATCCAAAAAGAGGAATACAAACTGGTTGAAGAATATAAAAAAGAATGGTCTTCCACACCTTACCCTCCGATTTTCGTGGCAGGAGACGCCCTTGTCCTTTGCCAAGAGCATATTCTCTTGATAAAAAGAGGAGCCTTTCCCGGCAAAGGTTTATTTGCCATGGCCGGGGGTTTCTTAGACAGCACCGAACCCATAAGGCACTGTGCTATAAGAGAACTCATAGAAGAAACGGGCATAGACCTAAGCTACAGGGAACTGGACAAAAGCATAAAAGACCACCGCGTTTTTGACGACCCCAACAGAGAACCACGCGGCAGAATGATTTCCCATACCTACCTTTTTGACCTGCAAACCCCAGCCCTTCCAAATATAAAAGCCGCAGACGACGCCTCCGAAGCTCTTTGGTTTCCTATAAAAGACTTGGAAAAAATCCGCTCCCAATTCGCCGGAGACCATTACAAAATCATAAAAAACATGCTTTCAAATTGAGGGAGAACCTCAAAGTTTACTATCTTCTGCACATGGAATCCTCTAATTTTATTCAAGACTTTATAGTTGAAGATTTGGAAAACAAGCGATACAATGAGGTACGCACTCGTTTTCCGCCGGAGCCAAACGGATACTTGCATATTGGGCATGCAAAAAGCATATGTATAAACTTCGGAATTGCTTTGAAGTTCAAAGGGCTTTGCAACCTTCGCTTTGACGACAC
>LIUH01000174.1:15549-31477 GCA_001462225.1 Fibrobacteria bacterium GUT31
AACCTTCGCTTTGACGACACCAACCCCGCTAAAGAAGACGTGGAATACGTGGATAGCATAAAGGAAGATGTAAAATGGCTGGGTTATGACTGGGAAGAACGTGAATTTTACGCGAGTGATTATTACGATTTATGCTATGAATTTGCCGAGCAACTCATTTTAGCGGGCAAGGCTTATATTTGCCACCTAAAAGGCGATGATGTGAGCGAGTACAGAGGTACCCTCACAAGCCCCGGCAAAGACAGCCCGTGGCGAAACCGCCCAATGCAGGAAAACCTTGAAATTTTCCGCAAAATGCGAGCCGGCAAAATTGAAGAAGGAGAGGCGTTCTTACGTGCCAAAATAGACATGGCAAGCCCCAATATGAATATGCGCGACCCCGCCATTTACCGCATTAAAAAAGTTGCGCACCACCGCACAGGCGATAAATGGGTTGTGTACCCCATGTACGATTATGCCCACCCCATAGGAGATTGGATAGAGGGTATAACGCATAGCATTTGCACTTTGGAGTTTGAAGCACACCGCCCTCTTTACGAATGGACGCTGAACGAAATTAAAACCCTTATAGACAATGGCTCCTATGTTCCAAGCCAAAACATGCCGGCAGCCCTACCCCGCCAAATTGAATTTGCCCGCCTAAACCTCACATACACGGTTATGAGCAAAAGGCTTTTGCGCGAACTTGTGGAAAATAACCATGTACTCGGATGGGACGACCCTAGAATGCCAACGATAAGCGGCCTTAGGCGTAGGGGCTATACACCTAGTTCTTTGCGCGAATTTGCAGAGAGAATCGGAGTTGCCAAAACCGATAGCATTGTGGATATTCAGCTTCTTTATTTTTGCATAAGGGAAGAATTGAACAAAAAAGCTCAAAGAGCAATGGTCGTTTTGGAGCCTGTAAAAGTTGTTATAACAAATTGGGAAGACGGCAAGGAAGATATTCTTGAAATAGAAAATAACCCGGAAAATCCGGAACTGGGCAATCGCAAAGTGGTTTTCGGCAAGGAGATTTACATTGAACGTGACGATTTTATGGAAAACCCGCCGAAAAAATATTTCAGGCTTTCCCCCGGTGCCGAAGTTCGTTTGAAAGGCGCATATTATATAACCTGCAAAGAAGTCATAAAAAATGAAGCCGGCGATGTTGAGGAACTGCACTGCGTTTATGATCCCGAGAGCAGGGGCGGCGAAACACCGGATGCCCGCAAAGTGAAAGGTACCTTGCACTGGGTTAATTGCAAATCGGCTGTTGATGTTGAAGTGCGTCTCTTTGAAAACCTCTTTACCTTGGAAAATCCGGCTGCAATTCCGGAAGGAAAGAGCTACATGGACTATGTGGATAAAAATTCCCTTATGGTAAAACGAGCAAAAGCGGAGCCAATGCTTGCAAATGCAAAACCATACGATAGGTTTCAGTTTTTAAGGCATGGTTATTTTTGCGCGGATGCAAAGGATTCCCTGCCTCAAAAACCCGTATTTAACCGTATCGTTGGCTTAAAGGATTCTTGGGGGAAGATGCAAACGGCCGGGAACCGGAACTAAAAAATCTCTCAAACATAATATCGGCAAACATATGTTTATTGTTTGGCTGGTTGAGTGTTTTTTCCAGCGGGCAATATGCATTTGCATATCCTATTAAAATTTTATCGGTTTTCCACTGGCTGTTTTCCCCGGCTGAGTTTCTGCAAAGGGAATTCCAGCCTATCAATATGCTCGGAATTTTGCACAGCGCAGTTTGCCGCAAAATATTTGCATATTGCCCCTGAGTGGAAAGCAGAACGAAAATATCGTATTTCCTGAGTTCATTGGCTATCACCCAGTCCGAAAATATATTTTCATTCGGCTTTGGGTTTAAAGCGTTTGCCCATTTTGCATAATGAACACCATAGCCACAGTCCACCAAATGCCTTTCAAATTTCCGAACAGCCTCTTCAACTTCTCTCCCGAAAAAAGTTTTTGCCGGGTTTTCGCTCGGATGATAGAAATGCTTTTCTATTTCCAAGTGTTCAATATCGCTTTTCCATTCAAATCTGCGTTCTATTTCGTAACGCAAATATGTTTCCATGGCGGCAACGTTTAGCCTGGAACGCCTTTTATGTTCATATTTATAAAAGTCGTTTATGCGCTTGAACGAAAACCCGTCTATGCAGAAATATGCTTTTTTCATAGCAGTCTCCCATTTTGTTTTTAATGTTAGACGCTATTTATTGAAAAAAAAAATCGGAAACCTCAATTTTGCAAACAACTGTTGACGTTTTTTTGCATTTTTTTAGTTTTCTAGCTTACTTCAGATGTACAATCTAAAAATCACAGGACTAACCACTCAGAGGGATATGCAATCACTCATAAAGATTTTGCTCCGAGTGCCCGGGCTTAATTCGGAGCAGGTTGCCATAGGTCTGAAAGTTCCGCCGTTCAAAGTGTTATCTGTGGAGTTGGAAGAACAAGCACAAGCGCTGAAAAACACGCTTGAAAAACTCGGTGCTATGTGTCAAATCGAGGATTCTGAGGTCTGTGGGCAAAAACATGAAGCGGAAAAAGCGGTTATTCTCAGTTTAAAAGAGGCTGAGAAGAAGTTTGAATGGCGTTTTTGGTTGACAATATTTGCAGTTTTGGCGCTTTTTGCGCTTTCAACCCTATATTTTTCCAGCGATAATAATAAATCCGGCAACAAATCTAAAAAAACGCAAACCACGCAAACGAGCCGGGCAACCGGCAGAGCCGGCAATACACCATCAACCGGAATTTATGCAGATTCAAAAAACGATTCCGATTTGGCGAAAAAAAGCAAAGAGGATTTAAAGGAGGATCTTGTCAAAAATCCTTACAATGCAGACGCGTGGAAGGCCCTTTCCGAAAACCTTGAAAAAGAAGGGGACACAGCATCTGCACGTTCCGCAAAAGAGTCCCATGATAAAGCTGTGAAAGCGCAACAAGTGCTATCCAGTTTAGCAAAGAAATTCGGCAATAACGTAAGGGTAGAGATTACGGAAGATGCGGTTTTCTACCGTACAAGCAGGGATTTTACAGAAGCGGAATTCTACCACGAAGCATCCAAGCTGAGGGACTCTTTAAGTGTAAAATTCCCTGGCAAAAAGAAACTGATAATCGAAAACTATCCTCCGGACAACTCATCTCCGCAGTACATTGAGTTGGAACCTTAAAGTCAACCCAAAGAGAACGATTCCCCCAAATAGATTCTTTTTGCTTCTTCGTCGTTTGCCAAAAATTGAGAGGTGCCTTCCGTTAGCACTTCGCTTTTATACATGATATAGGCACGATCGGTTATGGAGAGCGTTTCCCTGACATTATGGTCTGTTATCAAAATTCCCATGCCTTTGGCCCTTAGGGAGTTTATTATTGTTTTAATATCATCCACGGCTATAGGGTCTATGCCTGCAAAAGGCTCGTCAAGCAAAAGAAAGCCGGGTTCGCTTGCAAGGGCACGTGCTATTTCCAAACGCCTGCGCTCCCCGCCGGAGCAGCTATGCGCGGTGGTTTTTCTTATATGAGCTATTTTGAATTCTTCCAGCAACTGTTCCAGCCTTTCTTTGCGTTGTTTGCGGTTGAATTTTAACGTTTCCAAAATGGCCATAATATTGTCTTCAACCGATAGTTTGCGAAATATGGAAGCCTCTTGCGGAAGGTAGCCAAGCCCTAATTTCGAGCGGTTGTGCATGGGCAAATAGCTTATATCCCTGGAATCCAAAAATATATGGCCTTTATCCGGCCGCACAAGCCCGACTATCATGTAAAACGATGTTGTTTTGCCCGCTCCGTTTGGCCCCAAAAGCCCGACAATCTCTCCCCTGGAAACGCTAAGAGAAACATCCCTAACCACGGTTCTTCCGCTGTAGCTTTTGCAGATTTTGGCTGTATGTATGGTGCTTATGCTTAAAGCCATTCCGAGAATATAGTAAACGCTGATAAACTCCATCGCAAAAATTCATCGCTATCAGCGTCCCCCCTTAACCTACGAAATTTTAACAATTTCGCAGGTTCTCCCCCCGTTTTTTCCGCCCGGAGGGCTAACGGGGGGAACGCCGCATTCTAAAACCAGACTTAATCAGCGGCTACTATAGCAAAAATTTCTATCTTTCCTCAATGCAAACGTCCCTTTTCCTTACCTTTGCAAAGGAACATAATTTGGAATTGCCAAAAGATTTTTTGCAAAAAATCAAAGAATTCTGCGAACTAATCATAGAAGCGAACAAAAACACAAATCTAATTTCAAAAAACGACTCAAAAAAACTATTAACACGCCACGTAGCAGATTCATTAATATTCGCAAAATTCTCAACTCTCAACTCTCAACTCTCAATTCCCCACTCCCAATGGTCAGACATAGGTTCAGGAGCAGGCTTCCCCGTAATCCCTCTTTGCCTTTACTTGCCGCAAGTAAAATTCTACGCTATTGAAAATCGCAAAAAGAGATGCGAATTCTTAAATTCGGTTAAACAGAAATTGAGTTTGCAAAATCTTGGAATAATTCAAAGCAAAGCGGAAAGTTCAGGATTGAAAAATATGGATTTTGTATCTTGCAGAGCGGTTGGTTCTTTGGAAGAAGATTTTGAGCGAGCAAAAAAAATCCTGAAAAAGGGCGGGTGTTTTTTAACCGTGAAATCAAAACGGATAATTGATGAATTGAAGGCAAAGGATGCTAAATTGATAAAGCGGGCAAAAATTCGGAATTACCGTTTGCCGCAAGAGGAAACGGAGTATGCATTGGTGAGGATTTATGAATAGCAAAATCACGAAAATAGTTGTTTTGACCGGTGCCGGAATCAGTGCCGAAAGCGGCATTCCAACTTTCAGGAGTTCGGACGGACTTTGGGAAAATGAACCTGTGGAAGCGGTTGCCACACCGGAAGGATTTGAAAAAGACCCCAAGCGGGTTATAGACTTTTACGATAAACGGCGGCAAGCAGCGCAAGAATGCGAGCCAAACGCAGCACACTACGCACTTGCAAAACTGGAAGAAAAATTCGGCGATAACTTTCTGCTCATAACCCAAAATGTGGATGATTTGCACCAAAGGGCCGGAAGCAAAAGGATAATTCCAATGCACGGCGAACTTTTAAAAGTTCGTTGCTTAGGTTCTCAGGAGCACATAATTTCCTGCATTGGAAACCAGCCCGAAAAATGCCCGGAATGCGGAGCGAAAATGCGCCCCCATATCGTTTGGTTCGGGGAAATCCCCTTTGAAATGGAACGCATTCAAAAAGCCTTGACGCATTGCGATTTGTTCGCCTACATAGGCACAAGCGGGGTTGTGTATCCTGCGGCTGGCTTCAGGCAAATTGCAAAACTTTCCGGAGCGCGTGTTGTGTGCCTGAATTTGGAAGAAGTAGGCGGCGGCTACACGGATGAGTTTATTCGTGGCAAAGCCAGCGAAACCGTGCCAAAGTGGGTGGAATTTACTACATTCCTGCCATAATAACACCGTACCCTGCAGGTCTGGGTACCAACAAGGAGCAATCGTATGAAAAAATGGTCTTTAGTGCTTTTGATAGCCTTATGCGCGGTTTTCTCCGCTCATGGGCAAACGAAAAAAGACGATATAAAGAAACTACTCGATGTAATGGGTACAAAAGCGCAGTTCGCGCAAATGGTAGACCTTATGTTGAAGGATATGCAATCGGCGGCACCGGCACCGGATGAATTTTGGACAAAATTTAAAGCGGGGCTAAAAGCGGATAGCTTTATAGAAATGCTTATTCCCATATATGATAAGCATTTTTCGCATGACGATATAAAAAAGATAATTCAATTCTATGAAAGCCCGGTCGGAAAAAAATTGGTAAGTGTAACTCCCCAATTAACTCAAGATTCATATAGCGCCGGTGAAAAGTGGGGACAACAATTAGCTTCGGAAATTCTTAAGGAATTGGGCAAACAGGGATATTATTAAGCCTCCATGCCTAAACTGAAATTCTCAATGCTATCCGCAGGGATAGGCAGCAATTTTGAAGCTATAATGCACCGCGTAGTTGCAAAAGATTTAAACGCCGAGTGCATAAGCCTTATAACCTATGCCGCTAACTGCAAAGCAGTAGAAGTCGCAAAACAATACGAAATTCCTATTCATTTGGTTAAAAGCGACAATCTGCTGGAAATTTTGCAAAGCGAAAATCCCGATTTGGCGGTGATGTCCGGTTATATGCGCAAAATCCCCGAAAATGTTTTTGAGCACTTTGAAAACAAAATAATAAATATTCATCCGTCACTCTTGCCGTCTTTTGGCGGAAAGGGTTGCTACGGAATACATGTTCACGAAAAGGCGATTGAAGCCGGCGTAAAAATCACCGGGGTCACTGTGCATTTCGTAAATAAGGATTACGATAGCGGAAAAATAATAGCCCAAAGCGCAGTCCCCGTTCTGCCTGATGATTCCCCAGAAAGTTTGGCAAAACGTGTTTTGCGGGAAGAGCACAATATTTATTGGCAAGTGATTAGAGATTTTTTCTAAATTGCACTCTGATGTTTAAAAAATTTCTGTTTTTTTTTCTCTTTATTTTTTTAGCTTCTGCTCTTGCGCAGGATACCATCGCGAATTTGCGAATTGAAAAAAAAGCGGGCGTGGCTTATGCAGACGGAATAGATTTAGGCAAAAAACTGAAAATGCAAATGTTTTGGCATAGCGAGGCCAATATTTTGCAAATAGGAACTTCTTCATGGGCTTGGGATAATGAATGGGCAAACATAAAAGATACCAGTTTTTTGCTGCAGACCCCCGTGCAAAACGGCATTAACGGCAAACAATCCTTTTGGCTGCCGCTTCCTTCTTCATTGCAGGTTTTTGAGCGAATGCTGAATAAAACCCTTGAATATGATTCCTCTTCTGCAAAAATAATTGCCGTGCAAATAAAAGATATATGGAGCGTAAATTTAGATGCAAAAAACAACGGCGAAGTTATAGAGTTAAAATTTTTAAAACCATTTGCAGCGGAAGCTTTTTATGTACAGCCGAATTATATTTTGCGAATAAACGGAGCAGCCATAGATAGCACAATGTTTTTGGATTTGGCTAAAAAATCCGCTTTCATAAGCAAGGTGTTTTCAATTCAGGATAAGCAAAGCGCTCAACTGACCTTGGTGCTAAGGGACAACTGCGAAAACCCGGAACTGGTGAAAAAAGACGGTGGAAAAATTCTGCAAATAGTGCTGAGAAAAAAACAAACCGCAGGGCAACAAAAAGCAATCGCCCCGGAAACATCAACGCAAGGGATAAATTCCATAGGAAAAAAGATAAAAACAATAGTTATAGACCCCGGACACGGCGGCAAGGATCCGGGTGCCATCGGCCATGCAGGCCTTAGGGAAAAAGATGTTGTTTTGGCTGTAGGCTTGAAATTAAAAAGCAAATTGGAAGCCAGCGGCTTTTCCGTAAAAATGACAAGAAGCACGGATAAGTTTATAAATCTCGAAGAACGCCCGAAAATGGCGAGCGATTGGGGCGGAGATTTATTTATAAGCCTGCACTGCAATGCCATAGAGGGCAAGGAAAAACAGCAGAAAACCGATGGTTTCAAGTTTTATATATTGCGTGCTGGCGGTTCCGAAGAGGATAGAGCCATAGCCCGCAGAGAAAACCGGGCGGTAGCGCTTGAAGCCGGCAAAAAAGACAAAACCGAAATTTCCCCGGCCGAATGGATTGTTTTGGATAATCAACTCGCATTGTATGCGGAAAGAAGCGCATTGCTCGCCGGGCATTTGGTGGAAGCCTTTGATGGCGGCTCTATAAAAAAATTGCAAACAGGAGCTGGGCAAGCCGGATTCATGGTTTTGGTCGGTGCCTATATGCCGGCAGTTTTGGCGGAACTAGGCTTTATCACAAGCCCTACGGACGGCGCGTTTTTGGCTACGGAAAAAGGGCAAAACGAAATAGCCGACCGTCTCGTAAAGGCTGTAACGTCATTTGCAAAGTGATTATCGGCATTTTCTATATTTTATAGACATTGCGAATACGCCTTGTAAATAATGTACCTGAGCAAGCCTTTTCGCTTTTGGAGGGCGATGAGCCGGTTTTGTTCAGGGAGTTGCGGTTAAAAGGGCCATTGAATTGTAATTTTACGGTTTACAAGGAGAAGGGCGGTTTTACCGTTAAAGGAATTGCAAGCGGTTTGCAAGAATTTGCGTGCGCCAAAACCCTGGAGCTATTTGAACGGCCTTTTGAAGCAGAAGTGGACGTTCTAGTGCTTCAGGAGCAGGGTCTAACGCAGCAACAAGAGGATGACGGAAGCGATGATTTCTTTAAAATCAGAGTTCCCGCCAACCAAAATGAAGCGGATTTAACAGAAACCGTGCGTCAATTGGTTATACTCCAAGAACCGATGATTCCGGTAAAGGAAGAGATTTAACAAGGAGAGAAAATGGCTGTTCCAAAAAGAAAAACCAGCACAACACGGCGCGATAAACGCCGCCATAATTCTTATAAGCTGGAAGTTCCGGCAATGGCAAAATGCGAACAGTGCGGTGCGGTTAAACGCCCTCACAGAGTTTGTGAAGAATGCGGATACTATAACGGCGTTAAGCGCATGAAGGTGGAAGAGAGTGCCTAGCGTTCAAATAGCTCTGGATGCAATGGGCGGTGATTTCGCTCCGGAGCAAATTGTTAAAGGCGCTGTCTTAGCCGCAAATGACCCTGAGCGCGATTTTGGCATTCTGCTGTGCGGTCCCGAAGCCACCGTTAAGGAGGAGTTGAAAAAGAACGGTTATTCCGGCGATGCCATTACCGTTATAGACGCTCCCGACCTTGTGGCTATGGATGAGCCTCCTACGCAAGCTCTAAAAACAAAAACCAAATCCGGGCTTGTGACCTGCGTTGGCTTGCAAAAACAGGGAGCTGCGGTTGCAAGCGTGAGTGCCGGAAATTCCGGCGCAATGATGGCCGCTTGCCTTATGATTTTAGGCCGAGCGGCGAATGTAGCGCGGCCTGCCATAGCTTGTGCGGTTCCAACGGCCAAACGCCAAGCCATTCTCGTTGATTGCGGTGCGAATGTGGACGAAAAAGCCCCCGTTCTTGTTGATTTTGCTCTTTGCGGCAGCGTTTATGCAGAAGCCGTAATGGGCTACAAAAACCCGACTGTCGGCTTGATAAACATGGGTGAAGAGGAGAAGAAAGGCACAGAAGTTTTGCAAGAAGCTCACAAACTTCTAAAGCTGGCTCCCCTCAACTTTATAGGCAATGTAGAAGGCAGAGATTTTATCAAAGGCCATGCCGATGTTGTGGTTGCACCCGGCTATACCGGCAATGTCATATTAAAACTCATGGAGGGTTTTTACGAGCTTGCACATGAGGTATTCGGCGAGGTGAAAACCGAAAAGGCAAAGGAATTCGACCGCCTTTGGGATTACAGAAACCACGGCGGAGGCTTGCTCCTGGGGCTAAACGGCGTTGGCATAATAACCCACGGCAGGGCAGATTACATAGCCATTCGCCATTCCTTGTTTACCGCTTGCAAATTTGCCAAAGCCGGCGTTCCTGCGAAAGTTGCGGAAAAATTATCCGCAATAAAAAAAGCAGAAGCCGGGGGCTAATATGAATGCCGCCATAAAATCCATCGGCGTGTATTTGCCGGAATTTATCGCTAAAAACGATGACCTTGCAAAAGCCAAGGGGCTTGAAACAGACGATGAATGGATAAGAAGCCGCACAGGCATAGCCGAGAGACGTTTGGTACAAGACAGCAATATTTTAACAGCGGATATCGGTTATTTCGCGGCAAAAAACGCAATTGAAAAGGTCGGTGTTTCCCCCGATGAAATAGATGGAATTATAGCGGGCACGTTGTCTCCGGACAAACAGTTCCCTGCAATAGCTTGCAGCATTCAGGCAAAGCTCGGTTGCAAAAAGGCTTTTGCTTTTGACATAACCGCAGCTTGCGGCTTTATTCCGCCGGCCCTTAACACGGCGGCTCTTATGATTCGTGCCGGGCAGGCAAAAAACATTTTGGTTGTAGGGGCAGAAATCTGTTCACGTACTATGGATTGGAGCGACCGCAACACCTGTGTTCTTTTCGGAGACGGTTCCGCCGCAATTCTGCTCTCCGCCGGCGAAGACAATAACCGTGGTTTTATGGGCGCAGCCTTGGCCGCAGACGGAACCTTAGCCGACATTCTTTATTTAAACACCCTTGGCGCAGAGGATTCCTTTTTGAGAATGAAAGGCACCGCCGTTTACAAGTTAGCCGTTTCCGAGCTTGTGAACATAACTAAAAAGGCTTTGGAAAATGCGGGGCTTTCAATAAACGACATAGACCTTTTTGTTCCGCATCAGGCGAATATCCGCATAATACAATCCGTGGGCAAAAGCCTTGGCATCTCAGACGAAAAGGTTATGATAAACGTTTCCAAATATGGAAACACTTCTTCCGCTTCCATTCCCATTGCACTCTACGAAGCAGAGCAACAGGGGCGTTTAAAACCCGGTATGCTGGTAGCAATGCCGGCCATCGGAGGCGGCATGAATTGGGGTTGTGTCTTGTTTAGGTGGTGAATTTATAGGGAAATAGTGAGAAATAGTGAGTAACCCTTGACGTTTTGTTATTTTTTTGCTATATTTATATGTCCAAGTTTTTGAGGTTCTTATGTCCAAACTTAACATAGAGGCAATACATCAAGAAAATAAAAAGAAAGATGCCTTTGATTTCCGCTCCGGCGACACGGTCACGGTCAACGTTAAAATTATGGAAAAAACCGCAGACGGCAAAGTGAAAAGCCGTATTCAGCCTTTCAAGGGCGTGGTTATTCAGCGCAAAGGCACGGGCGTAAGCACCTCTGTAACCGTTCGCAAAATTTCCAGCGGTGTTGGCGTTGAACGCATTTTTCAAATACACTCCCCGCTGATAGATTCCATAGTTACCGACGTACACGGCAGTGTGCGCAGGGCGCGTATATTCTACATGCGCAACCTTCAGGGCAAGGCTGCCCGCATAACCGAGCGCAGAATTCATGCTCCCGCCTCCGGGTCTGCCGCTGCTGTTGAAACCGTTGCCGAGCCTACCGAGGCTTAGAACTACAATAAATTGGGGTTTTCCAAATCTCTTTTGCTCAAAACCGGTTCGCCGGCCGGCCATTTTATGGCTAGTTTAGGGTCGTCCCAGGCATAACCGGCTTCTTCGGCTCCGTTATATACGGAGCTGCATTTGTATTGAACCTCGGCAAAGTCGGAAAGCACACAGAAGCCATGGGCAAACCCAATTGGAATATAAAAGAATTTTTTGTTTTCTTCGCTCAGTTCCACGGCATGCCACTTGCCAAAGGTCGGGCTGTCTTTGCGAATATCAACCGCCACGTCCCAAATTTTGCCGTAAGTGCAACGCACGAGCTTTATTTGCCCCGGTTTTTTTTGGTAATGCAGCCCCCGCAAGGTATTTTTCACGGAGCGGCTATGGTTATCCTGAACAAAAACGGTGTCTATACCAATGGCTTTGAACTTCTCAATATTGTAAGATTCATAAAACCACCCCCGCGAGTCCGGAAACACGTCCGGCTCAATAACCAAAAGCCCATCTATATCACAACTCTCAACTCTCAACTCTCAACTCTCCACTTTCAACTCTCAACTCAATTATCCATCCCTTCCAATTCTTTCTGAATGGCCGGCAAAATTTCAAATTCTTCGTGGTGCAACGCGCTCATTTTTTTGCAAAGCAGGGCTAAATTTTTTGAATCTTTTGAATTCGAATGTTTTTTTTCGCTTATGTCTTGCAAAATGGAAATCATCTTTTCTATGTCCTGTTGGTGCGGATATGTACGCATAAAACGGCGAAACGAGCTTATGCCGGCTCTAAAATTTTCCAAGTCGTTTTCTTCTATGGTGTACATCATTTTCGGCAAAACCTTGGTTCCGAGCAATTCGAGCAAATCGCCTTTGTAGTCGTTTAATTCGCCGTTTAAGTAGATAGCCGGATTTTGTTCGGAATCGGTTTCTTTTGCAATGGGTTTTTGCCCGTCTATTTCCGCTAAAAGAGCGTTCACCTCTCTTTCTTTTTCAAGTTCGGATTGCTCTCTGTATTTTGACTGATACAGTATGGGAAAACCCGTCAAAAACAAGTGTGCGCTGCCTATTGAGGAAAACTCACCCAGAAAATAGATGTCACAGTCTTCGTTTAGCAGTACTTCTTCGGACTGGAAAGGAGCCAACTGCGCCGGCACGGGGAAAAATTCGCTTATCCCATTTTTGGGGGGTATAACGCTTACGCTTATTCTCTTTGACCTATCCAGATTTTCTTTTATTTCGTCATCTTCCAATATATGTTTTAAAATTTCCTGCAACCCTTTGGGTAAGGTTTGCTGTAAATTATTGCGAAAAGTTTCAAAATCCGGGTTTTTGGAATAATCCCCTTGTATGGCTAAAATTCCATCCGGGCTAACAAGCGCATCAAACGGAGTTTCATCTCCGCTGCCGGGTGCGGGCTTTGGAATTTTAACATAACCGATGACTTTTCCGCAAAGCTTATTTTCATTACCCTTTTTTTGAATTACTCCAAACACTAGAGTAATATAGCAAATCTCACCCTTCTAATATCACCTTCGCCTTTTTCAACTGCTGTTCCAAAGATTTCTCCCCTGTTCCCCCCTCAATGTTGCGGCGAGAAACGGAATATGCAAAAGTGAGTTTTTTTCGCAATTCCTTTGCCTTTGGAATGTCTTTCCAATGCTCATCGGGAAGCTCGGTAAAATTAACACCCTGCTTTGCGGCAATGCCTACCAAATTCCCTACAATGCGATGAGCATCTCTAAATGGAATGCCTTTTTCAACGAGCAAATCCGCCAGGTCTGTGGCAAGGAGCGCAGGGAGCATTCTTTTTTCCATATTTTCAAAATTCCACTTTGCGGTTTCCAACGCTTCTCTAAAAACCTGCAAACAAACCGAAATTGTTTTTGCACTGTCAAAAACCGGGAGTTTGTCTTCTTGCAAATCGCGGCTGTATGTTAGCGGAGCACCCTTCGCAAGGGTGAACATCGCTGTGAAATTTCCGATTAAACGCCCGGATTTTCCTCTTATCAATTCCATGCTGTCCGGGTTCTTTTTTTGCGGCATCATTGAACTTCCGCTGGAGAATTTGTCGTGCAGGGTTAAGAAGCCGAATTCGCTTGAGCTCCATATCACCATATCTTCTGCGTAGCGGCTAAGTGTGGAACCGATTATCGAGAGGTCGCTCAAAAATTCCAAAGCCATGTCGCGGTGGCTAACTGCATCTATGCTGTTTGCGCTCACATCTGCAAAGCCTAAATCTGTTGCCACTGTTTTGCGATTGTAGCTAAAAGCGGAACCCGCCATCGCGCCGCTTCCCAGAGGGCATTCGTTGTGCAGGGATAAAAAATTTGAAAGCCGCTTTTTATCTCTTTCCAGCGCAAAAAATATGCTCATCAAATAATGGCTGAATTGTATTGGCTGTGCTTGTTGCAAATGCGTGTAGCCCGGCATAAGTCGGCCTGCGTGTTTTTTGGCAAGTTCGTAAACGGTTTTTTGAAGTTTGGAGAGCAGGTCTAGAATATCAATCGTTTTGTGCCGCATATAGAGTTTGAAATCCGTTGCAACTTGGTCGTTTCTGCTGCGGCCGGTGTGGATTTTTTTCCCTAAATTTCCGATTTTTTCGGTTAAAACCCGCTCAACAGCCATGTGAATATCTTCGTCCTCAGCATTCCAAAGTTTTTTTCCTTTTTTTGCATCGGCTAAAATGCTCCGCAAACCGGCTGCAATTTTCGCATACTCGGTTTTGCCGATAACCCCGGCTTCTACCAAGCCTTTGCCGTGCGCAAGCGAACCCTGAATATCCTCTTCCAAAAGTTCCTTATCCACGTCCAAACTAAAACTGAGTTCCGCCATGCTTTTCGCCATTGTACTGTCGAAGCGACCGCTCCACATCTTATTTTCTCTATTCATTTGACTTTCTCCGCTTGCGGCTAAATTAGAAATCTCTACAGCGATCCTTGATATGTTCTTGCTATGCTGTAAATGATTTTTCTATATTTTCGCTTATGGATAAGATAAATTACTCAGGCAGAGATATTCGAAATAACTTTTCGGATATTAATAAGATTCTTGTAATGAATTATTCCTCCGGGAGCGTGGAACTCCAGACGGGACGTTATGTTACGGAAGATGACATAAATTCACTTGAAGAAAAAATTAAACATTGCTGCTTGATATGATAGTAGAGCATAAAGAGATAGCCGTTACAGTGATTATAGCTGTGGCAAAATAACTTCACACCCCCCCAACGCCTCACCGTCGGCCTTAGACACGTGGCTGTTGCTTTTCTGAATTTGCCATTCTTTCAAAATGCTCGTACACTAAATGTTTTTCATCTTCCAACTCCTTTTCCCCGGTTCCTGTTTTACTCTGCCAAACCTTTGGGAAAAAATCGGGGTTTGGTAGGGCGCAAGCACCCCAACCGCTAAATCCTGGAGGCAACGAACTGAGAACAAGCGGGACATATTGCTGTAGCTCCTGTACACATCGCTGATGTCGTAGTACATGTCCCGGCTCCAAGCGTAGTAGCTATTGTCCTCCGTGGCACTCCACCAGTAGTCGTTGATGCCGACATTGTAGAAATTGCCATCCGAGCCGCCGTAGCCACCTGGGAGAGCCGAAAAGCCGTAGTCGTCCGTGCCGGGTATATAACCGCTTTTTGTATTCCAGCCTGTTGCTGACCTCAATTTAGTTCCCGCTGTACTGCTACCGCCAACTGCTGTCATTAAAGCATCCCATTCCGCATCACTGGGCAAATGCCAGCCATCGGGACAAATACCGCGAACTCCGCTAGGAACATTGTTTGAACTTGCCGAATTGTTCATAGCCGTTGACCAATTGTAAAGCCTGCCGTATTTTACGCAGTTGCCTTGGCTGTCACCACCGGAATTATCGCCATAGCACTTGCTCCCTGAAGCTGCGTAATTCAAATTCTCCGCCATCCAAGTTTGAGTGCCTATGACAACTGTTTTATAGGTTTGAGGCGGATTGCTTCGGTTGTCGGTCAATAAACCATATTCTTTCATCACGCCTTCGGAACAATAATGCGTTGAAGTATTGCTGTTTGCCGTGCACGTTTCAACCGATGAACTGGATATTTCAACGAGGCCGGGCTTGTAATTAATCCCGTCCGGGTCATAAGGGTTGTCGCGCTCAACCTGAGTGCAACCGAAAAGCAAAAATGCTATGAACAACGCTCTAAACACAAAATTTAAAACCATATATGCACTCCTATTCCTGCTGCCAAAAACGCACCGCCCAAAGCGAAAGAAACATTCCTTGCCGTTTTGGCATCCTCCACTTTCTCCCAGCCATTGCCAAAATCCGAACGCAAATCACTGTATTCTTCGTGCCTGTCCCTCACCTCATTATTCTTGTATATGCCATAACCCACAAATGCAGCCCCCGCAATGTCCAGCGCAAGAGCCAGCCAAAAAGATTTATTTGAGAACAGGTATTCTCCAACCTGCGGGTCAATTCTCTCCGGCAGCAAGTCGCTTACGTCGTCGGGAATGAGAGGCAGAACGGTTACACCCGGCAATTTGCCGAGCATATCGGGTGCTTTCTTGTTTATAGCGGCCAGCAAGCCGTATATGTCTCTTGAAGATTCATCCGTGAACGAACCTATCAAATTGCCGCTACCCACATCGTAAAGCTCCACCTTGATGGTCAAATTATTGCCGAAACGCCCTATCCGGCCTTGGCCTATGTAATCTGCGCTTATCTCCCTTCCCAGTTTGGCCAAGCACCCTTCCGATTCCTTGCATTTTCTGACCATGTCCTCTTGCGAGCCTAGAAAAGCGACTATGCTCTGCTGGGTCATCACGGCGTAACTTTTTTCCGGCAGTGTTTTAACGGCAATCTCGCGAAGCCTGTCCGTCAGATGGTTCAATTCCGAATGCCCAACCGGCCGCTCTTCGCCGTCGTCAACCGTGTTTA
>LIUH01000175.1 GCA_001462225.1 Fibrobacteria bacterium GUT31
GTGATTATAAATGAACCAAACCTTTATCGACATTTTACAAAAACTCATTGCCGAACAGGGAAAAGAAGCCCTGCTCAACTCCGCGAAATGCAAGGCGTTTCTGGCTGACTACACAAAAGGCGAATACAAAAAAGAAAGCCGCTTTTTGTTACAGGCGCTTGAGGCCGGCGCGGCAAAGGCAATTGATACTACGCAAGAGCTTCCAATTTGCAAAAAACAGCAGACAAGGGTGCTAAGAGAGGAGTACGGTCTCGCGGAAGAAATCGCGGCGGATGTGGTGGACACGCTTGCGTTGGCGTTACGTGGTGAGGTAAAAGAAAAGAAACTCTGTAAAAACTGCGGGAAGGAACTGGCGGACGAATGGCGAACTTGCCCGTATTGTTCAACATGGGTGGTAGGTCAAAAGAGTGTTCCGGAAATTCCAGCCGTGGCACAAGCAGAGCCGCCGCAAGAGGAAACACCGCCGGAGCCGGAAAGAGCGCTGCCATCGGTGTTCATGGCGCCTCTTATGGAGGAAGATACTGCTTTATCGCCATCGCCGATTAAAAAGAAACATACTAAACGTAATGTATTGATTGCGATTGCGGCGGGAGTATTTTTGTTGTTTGCTTTTTTGATAATATTAAATGCCTCACCATATCAGGTAAAAACTATTGCTAATGGTACGGCCATAGAAATTACCAAATATAGAGGATCAAAAACTGAAATACAAATTCCTTCGCGTATACGAAATTTGCCTGTTACTGCAATTGGCGAGTATGCGTTTTTTAATAAACAACTAACTTCAGTTACCATCCCAGACGGCGTAACTACTATTGCGAATGCGTCGTTTTGTAGGAATCAACTCACCATTGTTTTCATCCCGAATAGTGTAAAAACTATCGGTGAAATCGCATTTGCTGATAATGAACTTATAGCTGTATCCATCTCAAGCAACGTAACTACTATTGGGACTCGTGCGTTTGAGAACAATCAACTTGCCTCAGTTACTATCCCAAATAGTGTAAAAAATATCGATTATTGGGCGTTTGACTCAGACGTTAAGGTAACGACAACAACTTCTCCTCAACGTCCTGCCTCCGACGACTTTGTACGTATAAACGGCGGAACCTTTATGATGGGCAGTCCCTCAAATGAGCAGGGACATTCTAGTAATGAAAGTCCACAGCATCAAGTAACTGTAAACTCCTTTTACATGGGAAAATATGAGGTGACGTATAAAGAATATGAGGAAATAATACGGCCGAATTCCAGCGATTACAAAGATGGAAATAAACCAAAAAGATATGTAAATTTGTTTGACGTAATAGAATACTGCAACAGACGAAGTCAGCGAGAAGGATTGACTCCCGTGTACACAAAAAGCGGTTCAGGGTATAAATGGAATCGAAATGCCAACGGCTACCGATTACCGACGGAAGCGGAGTGGGAATATGCCTGCCGCGCCGGGACAACGACTCCCTGGCACAGTGGAACAGAAGCCGCACTGGGTAATTATGCATGGTATAGCCGCAACAGCAACGATGATGTCCATGAGGTGGGAAAAAAATTACCAAATGCATTTGGCCTGTATGATATGCACGGTAACGTATGGGAGTTATGTTGGGATTGGTACGCAAGCTATCCAAATGAAGCGCAGACTGATCCAATGGGTGCGTCATCGGGGTCTAGTCTCGTTATACGTGGCGGTTGGTGGCGTGTTGACGCTAATATCATTCGTTCCGCGTACCGAAGTTATGTTAAGCCGGATTATAGGGATAGCGCTATTGGTTTCCGCCTCGTGCGGAATGTGGAATAAAGGAAACAGTAAGTTTTTAAGTACATTTTGTTTAAGGAGAAGAAAAGATGACAATAGGTGAAACTTTCAGAAATATTGCTATAGAAACATGGTTTAAACTTTCCGATGCCAAAAATGCGAAAATGACATTTGGAGAAGAAACCATAACTGATATTAATTTATTGGAAATAGATAAAGCTCATCATCCGGAAATAAGAATAGAAAAGTTCAATAAACCAGAAGAAGGGAAAAATGGTGCTGATTGGGAATTCTGGCTAACTGGTAAATCGGGAAAATGGCTAGGGTTAAGAATACAGGCAAAAGTAATTAATTTAAGGAACAACAACTATGATTACCTTCATTATAATGATGGTGAACAAACAGAGAAATTGATCGAAAATTCAATGAAAAGTTCAAATAAATTAATACCGCTTTACTGCCTATATACAATGTGTGATTTATCGCCATATGAAGAAATATTTGCTTATAAAAATTTTGTTGATAAACATGAAGTTTATGGTTGTTCATTTGTAGATGCTTTTACGGTTAAAAATTTGGGGAAAAAGAAACACATTTCACATTTAATCCAGGATATGATTCCCTGGCACTGCATATTTTGCCCTGTGTTTGGTGAGACAACAGATGATTTACCTGAAAGGGCGTTGTATA
This sequence comes from Fibrobacteria bacterium GUT31, assembly GCA_001462225.1. Taxonomy (GTDB): domain Bacteria; phylum Fibrobacterota; class Fibrobacteria; order Fibrobacterales; family Fibrobacteraceae; genus Fibrimonas. Next base: position 2,447 of record LIUH01000175.1, read on the forward strand.
GAATAAATAGAAAGCTGCAACTATTACTACAATCGGATGAAGTTAAAATTGATGAATACGTCAAAAAATTTACCTTATCTGATACTCCTCCCGACTATATAATCAATCTCTCAAAATTCAAATACACTAGTAATGGACTCGAAGCACCAGATAATGATTTAGCAGGTGTTGTAATAATAGATGAGGCGAAAAAGATACCTTGATTTTTTAGAAGGAGAGCAATCAAATGCTAGAATTACCAAAAAACCACACGATCCAGACAAAAGGATTCAAGAAGGTTGTCATTGACCACATACTGGGCGAGGGCGGACAGGGCGCGGTTTACCGCGTTGACTACGACGGCAAGGCAAAGGCGCTTAAATGGTACACGGGGAAAAAATTCAAGAACCCAGACAAATTTTACGCCAATCTTGAAAACAATATCAAGAAAGGAAAACCAACCAACGCTTTTTTGTGGCCGGAAGATATAACCGATCATTACGGCGAGGCTTTTGGTTATATCATGGATCTGCGTCCGGGCGACTACAAGGACTTTTCCAGATTCCTTATCGGCAAAGAAGTCTTTGCCAGCATAACGGCAATGACCAACGCCGCATTGTGCATCACCGCAGGTTTCAGGGAATTACATTTAAAAGGCTACAGCTATCAGGACTTAAACGACGGTAACTTTTTTATCAATCCCAAAAACGGAGACGTGCTTATCTGCGACAACGA
>LIUH01000176.1 GCA_001462225.1 Fibrobacteria bacterium GUT31
GGCTTGGGGTATGGGGGGTGGGGTATGGGGAAACCCCCATTTTTCCCCATTTTTGCGTGATTTCCCAAAAAAAGTAACAAAAATGTATTTTTTTATTCCGCTTTGTAATATTTTAATATATATTAAATATATAACCCAACACTTAAAATGGAGGTTCGTATGCCCTTCGCGAACTGTTTTTATATTCCTAAAAGAATAGCCCTTTTGGCTATTTTAGCCGTTTTTGCCACAAATAATGCGTATGCGGAACCATGCCAGGTGGAATCCCAATTGGCTACTGTATGTCCAGATGTAGTTGTATTTCCAGATGATGTAACATGGAATGACTTTCCTACTGTAATGAGTAATGGTAACCCTGTTGTTCAAGCAGGTTGTTATTATGTTGTTTCTACTGGTAATCCAAATTTTGCTGGTCTTACGAATTCCGAGTGGAAAATAAATGGTACGAATATGACGTTTACTTGGGCTGGTGATATTCCATCAGCAATAGACGAAGGTTATTATATTTATGTTGGAAAAGCAAATACTACTCTATATGGTTTAAGTACTATAATGCCAGGTACCAGCGCCAACAAACCCGATTGTGCAAAAGGTGAGCCTTTTAGTGGCTCGGCAAGCATTGTAGCTAATAACCCACCACGAATTGGTGAGACTTTGACGATATCGGCTTCAAGTAATGCTGGCGATGGTACATTAAATTACTCGTGGATAGCAACATCGGCAGTAGGTCAAGAACAACCAGTAGGTAGCAGTTCTAGCTACCTTGTAACTATTGATGATTTAGGTAAAACAATTAGGGTTGAGATTAGAGAAGACGGCAGAAGTGGCGTAATCAACGCCGGGCCAACGGCAGTTGTAGCGAAAAAAGCATCCCTCTCACCCCCCGGTGCACCAACATTGTTATCAAAAACACACAATAGAGTGACTTTGACCCCTACGGCTGGTTATCAATATTCAAATGATAACGGCAGTACTTGGCAAAATAGCAATGTGTTCAGCGGTTTGGATGATGACACTGAATATACTTTCTACCAACGCATAGGAGAAACTAACGATACAGAAGCCTCGCTAAAATCTGCCGGACTTACCGAAAGAACGAATATCATTGACCCTAATGCACTCCTTGGCACGGCAATCATCGACAATACTAGCCCGAAAATCTATGATGAATTGACCGCTTCCTTTGATACAAAAGAAATAGGTGATTTAGATTTAACTTACACATGGTTTGTAGGTGGCGAAGAAGTTGGTACAGGGACAACCTATACGGTTCAGCCGGAAGATTTTGGCAAAACAATTAAGGTTGAAGTTATTTCCTCAGTAAAATACGCTAACGAGGTTGAGAGCGAACCTACTAACCCAGTTGTAAAGATACCTCAAGAAACGCCGACTGCGCTTCAACTAAGCGATATAGTAGATAAAAGCCACAATTATATTACTATAGATGGTAGCAGTGAATACAATTATGGGTTTGGCATAGGTGGTGCTGCCCCAGATTGGTCGTCCCAAGGCTATACTATCTCTGGTTTGTCTAAAAATACAGCATACAACATCTATCGCCGCCTTGCAGAAACAGAAACCCAGGCCGCTTCCGACCAAAGCCCTCCGCTATCCGTAACCACAGAAGGATTAAATGAGTATTGGATCACGGGTGGTGCTAATAATTTTGGCGTAAAGGATAACCCAAACAGTAATTCGTTTATAAATCCAAATGGCGAGGCTAATAAATTAATGAATGATCCGACTGCTGGCCGTTCAATCATTCCTTGGATAAGAGACAATGCGAGTGGTAGCAATGTTTCCATAACTTTCGGAGTTAATGGTAACACTGTGAATTTTGATAGAGAGAATCCTGCTAGAAATACGCCCATAGTTTTTGATGGGAATTGGGGTAAAATTACGCTAGGAGGTAAAATCAATCTTAGTAATAATCAGAATACTAGTGACAATTTTATAGAAGTTGGAACAGACCGTTCTTTAACGAGCAACATCGCAGAAGTAAGCGGGACGTTCGGCGCTTTTATTCTTGTTAAGGGCAGTGGAAATGTAACCATTGCCAACGGAACTATCAATAACGGGGCAAATAAAGGTATTGCCACCGAAAATTCCGGCAATACTGGTACCATAGTTATCACTGGTGGAAACTTTACTGGTACTGGTCTCGCTGTTGAAAATTTAAGTTCCAATGTTGGAATAGTTTTAGGTGGCAGCCCCACCATAACCGGTGCAATAAAAACCACAGGTAATAACCCAATAACTTTACGTCCTGGTTTCAACCCGAATGGAAATGTTAAGCTTCAATTTACCAGTGCTAATGCAGGTGAGATTGCAGTAACCAATGGTGCGGCTTTAGCCGGTAAATTTACACTTGAATCAACTCCAAACTTAAAATTGAGTCCGATAAATGAACATCTCTACTTGTGCACCACTACCGGTACGGAAATTGACGGCGATGCAAGCATTGACAAACCCTCGCCTCGCATTGGCGATGTTCTTACCGCTTCAATTAGCAATTCTAATGCAGGTCTTCTACTCAGCTATGTGTGGAAAGCAAATGGGACACTAATACCAGGAGCCACAGGAAATACTTATACGGTACAAGTAGGTGATTTTGAAAAAACAATCACAGTAGAAATCAGTTCCTGTGATAAAGCCGGCTTCGTTTCAGCAACAACTGCTGCTGCTGTGCTGAAAAAACAAAATTCACATCAGACCGTTACACCTACAGCAGATCCAGGCAATATAACGTATAACAGCATAACTTTAGATGCAATATCCGGGTACGAATATTCAATGGATGGCACTAATTGGCAAGACAGTCCCATATTTAGTGAGTTGAATGAGGGTGCGTCATACACTTTCTATCAAAGACAAAAAGCAACCGAAGATACCGAAGCTTCGCAAAATGCCATTGCTTCCATACAAACAGGAACCGCCCCCGATGGGATACTCAAAGGTACTGTAATCATTTCTTATGATGGCGAACTACGCGTAGGCACTGAGCTTACCGCTGAGTTTAATAATACCAACACGACAGCGGCTGAAGATGTCGAATACGAATGGAAAGCCGATGGCAATGTCGTGCAATCAGCCAGTTCAACGGCAACGTATACAGTAGTCTTTGGCGATTTAGGTAAAACAATCACCGTCACCGTCACAGCCAGTAATAAAACCAATGATGTTTCGAGTCAGCCAACCGCAACGGTTCAGAAAGCTATACTCACCGGCACGGCAACCATTAGCTTCAATGACAGTGAGTATGATGCTCCGCAAATAGGCACAAACTCCGCACAGCTTACCGCTTCAATTGTGGGCGGCAATAACACCGGCACACCCACCTATGTTTGGAAAGCCAATGGTGTAACTGTAGGAACAAACTCAAGTACATATACGGTAAACGCTAACGATGTAGCTAAGCGAATCACGGTTACAATCAGTACCACTGACCAGGAAGACGTTCTTACAAGCGACCCAACTCTGCCGGTTCGTAATGCAAATGGTGAAGCGTTTATTGCCTATTACCTTGTTTCGTCTGGCAATAATGGTGCTAATTTCAAAGCAACTAGGGGTTCGATCAATGGTAGTGTCGTTAATGACGGTGCCGTTCAAACAACGATTGAAGCTGTCCGAAGTGATGCCGGAGGTGCAGACGTCGAAATAAACTTCGGTGATGGCTCTAACGAAGAGATTTTAAATGGCAACATTATTTTTGCCAATGCCGGAGGAAGCACTTGGGGTAAAATAACAATTAAAGGCAATTTTAAATCACGAATGGATGGTAGTGTGATAACCATTGGAAGTGGCGTTTCTGCAATTAGCACCATAACTAATACATTCGAATGGACCGGTCCAAGTGTAATTTTTACCAATGAAGGTTCGTTAACCATCAGCGGTGGAACTATTTTAGGTATCGTTAACAATAATACTATCAACTCCATCGTCAACACAGGCACTCTAACTCTCAGCGGTAATCCAACCATAGGCGGCAGAATAAATACCCAAACAGGTGGTGTAGGTGTGGATAACCTTAATGGTAGCGGTTACATACTTCAATTCACTGATGTTGGAAATGGTAAAATTGCAGTACTCAATGGCAAGACTGCCGATATTGGCAAATTTAATGTAAGCACTAATCATAGCGGTTATAGCTTGATATTCGGTGGCATAAACCTTAGGTTATACCTTAACGGTAACCGAACCTGTGATGATGGCTACGAATGGGCAAACAACCAATGCGAAGGTAAATTTGACGGTTCAGTGGCTATAAGCGGCGGCAGCACTCCGCCTCAATTTGGCGAACAGCTAACCGCTGTATATACCGGAGACATCTCACCTGTGATATACACATGGAAAAGATACAGCAGCGACGGTACCACTTTTATTGAAGATATTCCCAATTCCAACCAAGACACCTATACACTGGCAGAAGGCGATATTGGCAAAACAATCGCAGTTGATGTAACCGCAAATGGTTATGCCGGTCACAGAGAAAGCAACAAGACAGGGATTGTTGTAAAAGCAGATTATGCAGGCGATCCGGCAGTTGCGCCCGAAGAAGCCTCCAAAACGCATATCAGCATAACTCTGGCAACAATATCGGGGTATGAATACAGAATAGACGATGGAAGTGGAAACTATCCGACCCCACCCACTAATGTATTCACAGGTTTAGACCCCGACAAAGAATACACCTTCTACCAGCGTGTGGCCGCAACCACAACCACCGAAGCTTCAGATGAGTCCGCTCCTGCAACTATAAGGACAACGAAGATTCCTCTTATTGGCACTGCAACCATCGACGGCAATATTGAAGATACTCGTGTTGGCGATATACTGAAAGCGGAGTTTGACGGTGATAGCGATGATGACTTTGTATATCAGTGGCAAGCAAACGGCGTGGATATTGTTGATGATGCCGATACCGACACCTATGTAGTGACCGAAGACGACTGGGGCAAAGTGATTACGGTTGTAATCAGTGCTGGCACCAACTCCACCTATTATGGCACCAAAGAAAGCGACCCGACAGCGGCTGTGAAGTATATTGATATAGGCACAGCATCCATAGCTTCTAACGGCGTCGACGTTGATGACCCCCGCATTGGTGATCAACTCACCGCTTCGCTTGACAAAGCTGGTGCAACTGGTGTAGCTTATGTTTGGAAAAAAGATGGCGTAGCGATAGAGAATGCAATACTAGCAACCTATACGCTTGTGGTAGCCGATGACGAAGCACTGATTTCCGTTGAAATCACCGCAACTAACCGCTATGGCACGGCAATCAAACCTTTGAGCAAGGAAGTTGAGAAGAAGGATAATCCTAACACTCCAGCCGCTCCTACACTTTCTCTGGCAACGGATAACAGCATTACATTGAATGCAATAACAGACGGTGAATACTCCATAGACGGCGGCGATACTTGGCAGCCCGGCGTAGAGTTCGACGAATTGACTCGCAACAAGCCTTATAGCTTCGTTCAGCGCATTAAAGCAAACTCGGATACCTACGCTTCCGACTGGAGCAATCCCAAAGAGATCTATACCTTAAAAACTGATCTTGCAGGCACAGCAGCCATCTCCGGCAACACCGACGACACCCGTGTTGACGATGTGTTAGAAGCTATATTTGATGGTGAGAGCGATGGGAAGCTGGCATATCAGTGGTACGCAGGCAGCGATCCTATTGATGATGCCACTGAGTCCACATATAAAGTGACCGAAGACGACCACGGCGAAGTGATTACGGTTGTAATCAGTGCCGCTGGGGATTCTGACTATCAAGGTTCGACCAATGCTAGTGACGCAACAGAGGCTGTCAAGTATCTCAATATAGGCACAGCATCCATAGCTTCTTCTAGCGGCGACGTTGACGACCCACGCATTCACGATGTGCTAACCGCCTCGCTTGATGATGATGGTGCAGATGATGTAACTTATGTTTGGAAAAGAGATGGTGTAGTGATTCCCAACGAAATAGGAGAAACCTATACGCTGGCAGTAGCTGACGACGATAAGATAATTTCCGTTGTAATTAGTGCAACTAATCGCTATGGCGATGCAACCGAAACTTTGAGCAAGAAAGTTGATAAGATGGATAATCCCACCATACCAGCCGCTCCCACACTTTCTCTGGCAACGGATAACAGCATCAAGCTAGCTCAAAAGTTGGGCTATCAATTCTCTATAGACGGCGGCAACTGGACGACAGACAGTCTGTTCACCAACTTGGACCGCAACAAAACATACAGCTTCCGTCAGCGCATTGAAGCAACATCAACCCACCACGCTTCCAATCCGAGCGCACCTGTTTCGTTCAAGACCTTGAAAACCGATCTTGACGGCACAGTGACCATATCTACTAGTGGCACCCTCAACGATACCCGTGTTGACGATGTGTTGGAAGCTATATTTGATGGTGAGAACGACGGAAGGCTGGCATATCAGTGGTACACAGACAGTGATCCTATTGATGGTGCCACTGAGTCCACCTATAAGGTGACCGAAGATGACCACGGTGCAGTGATTACAGTTGAAATCACTGCCGCTGAGGATTCCGACTATCAAGGTACAATACCCAGCACCGACGAGACATCGGCTGTCGAGTGGCTCGCTATAGGCACAGCATCCATAGCTTCTAACGGCGAAGATGTTGACGACCCACGCGTTGGCGATATGCTAACAGCCTCGCTTGACGATGCTGGTGCAAAGGGTGTAGCTTATGTTTGGAACCGAGATGGCAGTCCGATAAACAACGAAACGGGAAAAACTTATACGCTGGCAGTAGCTGACATCGGAAAGACAATTTCCGTTAAAATCACCGCAACTAACCGTGATGGTTCAGCCCCCGCAACTTTGAGTAAGTCTGTGGAGAAGAAGCCCGCACCTGAGGTTGTCGCCCCCGCCTTAGCAGACAGAACGGATACTGAAATCATATTGGTCGCAATAGATGGCTACGAATACTCCAATGACAATGGCACAAGTTGGCAGTCAAGCAGCACGTTCAATGGCTTGAGCCACAATGCACCATACAATTTCATTCAGAAATTCGTAGGAACTGCTGATACTTACGCTTCCGATGAGAGCGACCCTGTAGAGTTCCGGACCTTGAAAACCACTCTTACCGGCACGGCGACCATCACTTACAACACACCTCTTCGTATTGGTGATGAGTTGGAAGCAGTGTTTACTAATGGCAATACCTCTGATTTAGAATATCAGTGGAAAGCAGATGGCGTGGATATTGTTGATGCCAATGATGACACATATAGGGTGACCCTAAACGACCGCGATAAAACAATTACAGTCGTAATCAGTGCCGCTGGAAATTCCAACTATACAGGCACAAAAGAAAGCACCCCGACAAGTGTTGTGTTGAGAAAAGTCAACCCAACTACTACCGTAGCTGTTGATATTGATACAGACGATATTACGCATAACAGTGTTATATTGGCTGCAACAAATGACTACGAATACTCAAAGGACGATGGCGCAACTTGGCAGCCTAGCAATGAGTTTACGCACTTAACCGCCGAGACGGAATACATCTTCTGCCAGCGTGTAGCTCAAGATGATGAATTCGAAGCTTCGGAGAAAGAATGCGCCGTGGTATCCACCCTGGCAGCACCTATCTTGCCATTTGACGGTGAAATAACAATCACCGGCTACACCGGTTACCCCCGAGTTGGCGACGTTTTGAGTGTTGACCTCACCGAAAGTGACATTGAGAATGTAGGCGAAATTTCATACGAATGGTTCGTAAATGGCATCAGCAAATCCTTTGAGGCAAGTTACATGGTAAGCACTGCGGATATAGGTTTTGCAATCAGAGCTGTAATTGAAGCCACCAATAGATCAGATGAATTGGAAGCTACAACTCCGGCAGCGCAGAAAAAGGATGCACCAGCCGCACCAGCCAAGCCAACAGTCGCCGACAAAACGAGCACCAGCATCACATTGGCTGTATTAATAGGCGGTGAATACTCCAAAGATGGTGGCACAACCTGGCAGTCTAACCCTGCATTCAGCGACTTAAACCCGAATGCCGACTACTCTTTCGTCCAGCGCATAGCAGAAACCAACGATACCAAAGCCTCCGGAACAAGCGAAGTGCTACAAGTAAAGACCGATCCTTCAACACCAACGTGCGAAGATGGCTACGAACTTGTTGACGGACAATGCCAGCTCACTCCAATCGGCAAACCGAATTTGGCAAACACCAATATCGGCATATCGGTAAGCGGCGGCAACTTGCATGTATATACGCCAAAGTCCGTGCAAGTTCGCATCTTTGACCTCAAAGGAAAAGAACTGCTGAACCGCACGATTGCACCAAACGAAACAGTATCCATAGCCCATTTGCCAAAAGGAATATACATGGTAAATGTCGGAAAGGAAACGTTTAAGATGGTGAAGTAAACAATTTCCACGGTAGGGGCGTTGCCTGCAACGCCCTAGCCCTAGTGAAATAAACTGGCAAGATAAAATTTTGTATATTTGCTAGTAGAGGTTGTTTATGGAAAGCACTGTTGATTTGATTTTTAATGCGGAGAATGTGCGGATGCTTGTACTGCTGGCATTTGGTTTTTGTGGCATTTTTTGGCTTAGGCTTTCTCTTGACAAGAGAATCGACGAGAAACTCAACGCTTTCCACGCACAGCTCAAAGCCAACGACTTTGCACATCTGAACAACACCATAGAAGCCCTCACCTTCACCCTTGAGAAAAACGGGTTTCTAAAAAGGGAAGACAAAAAATATATTGATACAAGGCTTGACAAATAGGGACAAGGCATGCCTTGCCTTATTGTAAATTTCTACATTACCCCTCAATGCAGACCGAGAATATAAGAAATTTCTGTATAATAGCCCACATAGACCACGGAAAAAGCACACTCGCAGATCGCTTGATTGAATTAACCGGCACGGTTTCAAAAAACGAGATGATGGAGCAGCTTCTGGATGATATGGATTTGGAGCGGGAACGCGGCATAACCATAAAAGCCCACGCTATAAGAATGATTTACGAGCGAGGCGGCAAAGAATATCTGTTCAATATGATAGATACCCCGGGGCATGTGGATTTTACCTATGAAGTTAGCCGCTCCCTTGCGGCTTGCGAAGGTGCTATCTTGGTGGTGGACGCTTCGCAGGGCATTGAGGCCCAAACTCTTTCAAATTTGTATTTGGCTATAGACAATAACTTAACGATAATTCCCGTGATAAATAAAATAGATTTGCCCGGCGCAAACCCGGATGCCGCCGCTCATAGCATAGGCGATTTGCTCGGCTATGACCCCGACAAAATTCCCAGAATAAGCGCAAAAGCGGGCATAAACGTGGGTGAGGTTTTAGAGCGGATTGCAGATGAAATTCCGCCACCCAAAGGCAACTCAGCCACCCCGCTCAAAGCCCTTATTTTTGATTCCGTTTATGATTCCTACCGAGGCGTTATAAGCTACATTCGCATTATGGAAGGGAGCCTCAAAGCCGGCACAAAAATAAAAATGATGAAAACCGGCGGCGAATATGTTGTGACAGAGGTCGGCACCTTTTCGATGAAGCGAGACAGCCGCCCCGCCCTTGACGCCGGAATGGTCGGCTATGTTTTGGCAAATATAAAAACACTCTCGGATGTGAAAATAGGCGACACATTAACGGATGCCGCAAACCCCGCCGCAGAACCGCTCGCAGGCTACAAAGAAGTTAAACCGATGATTTTCAGCGGCATTTATCCTATAAATCCCGAAGATTACAAAAACCTGCGCGAGGCTTTGGAAAAATTGAAGTTGAACGATTCCGCCCTTGTCTGGGAACCGGAAAGCTCGGGTGCGCTTGGCTTTGGGTTCCGCACAGGATTTTTGGGGCTTCTGCATATGGAAATTGTGCAGGAACGCCTTGACCGGGAATTCAATGTCGATATTATCACTACCGTTCCCAATGTGGAATACCGTATTTTTATGACAAGCGGCGAAATGATCCCCATAGAAAGCCCAAGCAAGCTCCCTGATCCAAGCCGCTACGACCACATAGAAGAACCCTACATAAAAGCGCAGATTTTCACTCCGAAAGATTACATAGGCCCTTTGATGCAACTCGCGGAGGAAAAGCGAGGCACATTTGAAACTATGGAGTACCTCGACGAAAACAAGGTTATTTTGCATTACGAACTCCCTTTGGCAGAAGTGATGTTTGATTTTTACGATCGCTTGAAATCCGTGAGCCGCGGCTATGCCGGCTTGGATTACGAGCAGGCGGGCTATCGCGAAAATCCTCTTGTCAAATTGGACATTCTTTTAAACGGTGAACCCGTAGATGCCTTTTCCGTTATCATTCACAGGGAAAAAGCGCAACACTATGCTCACGCGATTTGCGTTCGCCTAAAGGATTTAATTCCACGCCAGCAATTTGATGTTGCAATTCAAGGGGCCATAGGCGGAAAGATAATAAGCCGCACAACGGTCAAAGCGGTTCGCAAAGATGTTCTCGCAAAATGCTACGGCGGCGACATCACCCGTAAACGCAAACTCTTGGAAAAGCAGAAAGAAGGCAAAAAGCGAATGAAAAACATAGGCTCGGTAGAAGTCCCGCAAAAAGCCTTCCTAGCAGTACTCTCGCTCTCCAGCCCAAGCGGGCAGAGCGGAGATGAGGAGGATTAAAGCGGTATATTCCCGTGCTTTCTTTTTGGGCCTTCTTGGTGTTTGGTTGAGAGAGCCCTTAAATGCGTCAAAAGATTGCTGCGGGTTTTCGCCGGTTCAATAATATCGTCAACATAGCCACGCGAGGCCGCTATGGCTGGGTTTGCGAACTTGTCTATGTATTCCTGCTTGCATTCGGCAGACTTTGCTTCTGCATTGCCGCCCGCTTCTTTCACAGCGTCAATGTCTTTTTTGAACACAATGTTCACCGCACCGTCCGGCCCCATAACCGCAATTTCCGCACCGGGCCACGCTGCAACAAAATCTGCGCCTAGGTGCTTTGAGCACATGCAAATATATGCGCCTCCGTAGCTCTTTCTCAAAATTACCGTCAATTTCGGAACGGTAGCCTCCGCATAGGCGTAAAGCAGCTTTGCGCCATGCCTGATTATGCCGCTGTATTCTTGGTCTGTGCCCGGCAAAAATCCCGGCACATCGACAAAAGACAGCAAAGGAATGTTAAAAGCATCGCAAAAGCGCACAAAACGCGCGGCCTTGTCGCTTGCATTCACATCCAAGCAACCGGCGGATTCCCTTGGGTTATTGGCCACAACACCAACAGCGGTTCCACCTAAACGCCCCAAGCCGATTATCACATTGCGAGCATAATTCTCTTGCAATTCCAAAAAGGAATTTATATCCAAAACATTTTTTACAACTTCCGACATATCGTAAGGTTTATTCACATTGGCGGGAACGAGTTCTTCTATGTCTGCCGGCATTTCTACGCTCGGAACAAAATTTATTGAGGGCGGGATTTCCGCATTGCTGCCGGGCAAGTAAGAGAGAAGCCTCTTTACCCAATCCAAAGTATCTTGGTCGTTTTCGCCGACATACGCCACTACCCCACTTTTGCTTGAGTGCATTTCAGGGCCGCCAAGGGCCTCCATGCTCACGCTTTCGCCTGTCACGGTTTTTATAACTTCCGGCCCCGTTATGAACATATAAGAGGTGTCTTTTACCATCACCACAAAATCTGTTATGCCCGGGCTGTAAACCGCGCCTCCTGCGCAAGGTCCCATAATCACGGAAATCTGCGGGATAACTCCGCTTGCCCTGGTGTTCCTCATAAAAATATCGCCGTAGCCGCAGAGCGAGCCTATGCCCTCTTGAACCCTTGCACCGCCGGAATCATTTAAGGAAATAAAGGGTGCGCCGTTTTGCAGAGCCATGTCCATAAGATTTGCGATTTTTTTGCCGTGCATTTCGCCTAGTGAGCCTCCCAAAACGGTGAAATCCTGGGCAGCAGCATAAACCAAGCGGCCATTGACAAGCCCAAAACCTGTCACTACCCCATCGCCCGGGCTCTTTTTTTTGCCCAGCCCGAAAAATTCATTTCTGAGTTCAATATATGCGCCGACTTCAACAAAGGTTCCTGCATCAAAAAAATACTCAATGCGTTCCCAAACGGAAAGTTTGCCTTTTTTATGTTGTTTTTCAATGGCCTCAGCCCCTCCCCCCAGCTTCATATTTTTTCTCTTTGCGTTTAATGCCTCAACCTGAGCACCGTAAATAGGATCTTTAGACAATATAAACCTCGCTGATTAAATCCTTGAAGGGTAATATAGAAAACCTGATTTACTCGCTTGGGTATAGGGTATAGGGTTTGGGGTATAGGGATTACTAGACATAAAACGCATAATTTGGCAAATAATTGAGATTTTCCCAAACCCCATACCCTAAACCCCAAACCCAAACGTTGAGTTAATAACTACTTACTTCACCGGTACTCTCAGAATTTTCTTTTCGCTCCCAAACGAGACCCTAGCTATATACAGTCCTTTGGGCAAATCGGAGAATGAAACCGTGTAAACCCCGTTTGCAAAATTGAATTTGCGCACGGAATTTCCTTTCAAGCCAAAAACCTCGACAACGGCGCTGTTTTTTGCGGCTAAATTAATGCCGTTTCCGACAACTATTGCGGAATTTGCAAACACAGTTTGCGGAGGCGTTAAAATAGGCGTACTGCCGCTACTGCTGCTACCGCCTCCCGAGCTTGAAGAAGACGGAGGAGGAGCATTGCGCCATTCCGCATTGTTTGCATACGCAACTAATTTGCCATAAATATATTTGCCGCTTTCCGTCATATTATTGGTGTTTGTCCAAGCTGCATCGCTCCCGTTGCTCGGAATATTAAAACTGGTAACAAAAGCCGAGGCTCCTTCCGCTTTGTTATTTATTGACCAGTTGCAACTGGATATTTTATTATTGTCCATAAAGGTGTGCCATTTATCGGCTTCCGAAGTACTATGATTGCCGTTGCCGCTTGCCATAACAGTTCCGTATTCGCTTACAAAAAGCGGGTAATTGTGATTCAATGCATTGGTAGCTGCTGTTCTGAAAACTTTTTGATTGTTACCTTGTAAACGCCAAGAACCTATGGTAGGTTCGGAATCCAATTTATGCTGTGCCGCATAAAAATGCAAAACATAGGCCAAATCTTGCCCTGATACAGGATTGCCTGTGGCAATGTCCGGGTCTTGGTCGTAGTAGGGAGTGCCTACCAAAATTAAATTATTTGCGCCTGCATTGCGAATGGCATTTATAACCGCCTGCATATAAGGCTTTATTGTAGTCCATTGATTTGCATCCCCATCCGGCGGCTCATTGTAAATTTCAAAAATAACGTGCGGATCGTTGTGGTAAGCTTGCATTTCGGTTACAAAAAAATTTATAGCATCAGTTTGTTGCTGGTGTGCCTTATGGCTATGCCAATCCACTATTACGTAAATGTCTTTTTCTATGGCTCTGTTTACAACTGTTTTTACCATTTGAAGGGTTTGCGTTTTTTTCCCTTGGTAATCACCGCAACTCTGGTCGTTATCTGCCGCCATTGCGGCACGTAAAATTTCCGACTTCCAGCCATCAACCATGGCATCTACGGTTGCAGCTTTCCAAAATCCGGCATATTTGCCCTCATCCCAGTCAGTGCAGCTCCAAAAGAAGCTCATTCCCCTCACTTGCACAGGGGTATTTGTATTTTCCCCCACAAGTTTATTCCCACTCGCCTTCAAGCGCCCATAATAAGAAACCGGACCGGCAAAGATGAGAACTGCGCTTAAAGCCAGAAAGGCAATTATTTTTTTAAAATGATGCATATCCACTCCAAGGCTAAACTATACCAACTTATAATATATATTATATATAAAAAAAGAGGACAAAAAATTAACGTTTTTGTGAATTTCTTGTGATTATAGCCCTTGCGTGGTGGTAAAAACCCTCGGAATTTGCGATTTCAGCTATGCTTTCCGCATTTTTTTGCAGGGCTTTTTTACTGTACCTTATTATGCTCGTCCTTTTGAGAAAATCATAAACCCCAAGGGGGCTGGCAAAGCGGGCTGTTCCGTTTGTGGGCAAAACATGGTTTGGACCGGCAAAATAGTCGCCAACCGGCTCAGAAGAATAAGCTCCTACAAAAATAGCCCCGGCGTTTTCAACTAATTTTTCCAATTCATCTTGGTTTTTCGCCACAATTTCCAAATGTTCCGGAGCAATTTTGTTCACAATTTCCACAGCGGCATTCATATTTTTTGCAATGAAAATCCGCCCATAAGCACCGAGTGATTTTTCTAAGATTTCTCTTTTCGGGCTTGCTTTCACCTGCTCCGCTATGCAGTTTGCCAGTTTTTTTGCAAAAGCCGGAGAATCCGTTACGCAAACGGAGGCTTCAAAGCCGGAGCCATGTTCCGCCTGCGATAGCATATCTGCTGCCACCCACTCCGGGTTTGCCGTGCTGTCTGCCAAAACCGCAATCTCAGACGGACCGGCTATCATGTCTATGTCAACGGTTCCAAAAACCTCTTTCTTCGCGAAGGCAGCAAATGCATTTCCGGGTCCCACGATTTTATCAACCGGTGCAGTCTTATTTGCGCCATAAGCCAAAAGTCCAATAGCTTGCGCCCCACCTATGTGATAAACCTCTTTTATGCCGAGCTCTTGCAGAACAAAAGCGATGGAACTGTGCAAACCGCCTTTGATCGGACTAACAACAACGAGTTCCCTAACGCCTGCAACAATGGCGGGAACGGCGTTCATAATCAAGGTGCTGGGATAAACTCCCGCCCCGCCCGGCACATAAAGCCCAACCCTTTTTAAGGGACGAATTCTCTGCCCTAGAATTTCCCCATCTCCCCCTCTAAAACTCCAAGATTTCTCAATTTGTTTTTTATGAAAAACCTTGACATTTTCAATAGCCTGTTTCAAGGCGTTTTTCAATTTAGAATCTATTTTTGATGCGGCTTTTTTTATCTCCGCCGCGCTGATTTTCAAACTATTTTTTGCCAGTCCATCGTATTTTTTTGCATAGCCAATAGCAGCCTCAAGCCCGCCTTTTTTAACATTCAAAAGAATTTCCTTAACGAGTTTTTCAATTTCGCTGTTCTGCGCCACATGGCGGGAGCAGAGTTTTAGTACCTCAGGCGAAGCGGGATTTGCTTTTGTTACAAGAATGCGCATTGCAGGAATTTAGTAACTATTCACGGTTCTAAGACAAAAAATTCCCCAGCATCTTTTTTCCAAGCGGGGTCATTATGCTTTCCGGATGAAATTGAATGCCTTCCACATTCAGCGTTTTGTGGCGCACTCCCATAATCTCGCCGTCTTCTGCGGTGGCGGTAATTTCCAAACAATCCGGCAAACTATCTTTCTCAATCGCAAGGCTGTGATAGCGCATCGCTGCAAAAGGCTCGTTTATGCCCGCAAACAAGCCTTTGCCGTCTGCAGTGACCGTAGAAGTTTTTCCGTGCATAAGCCGTTTTGCGCCTATAATTTTTCCGCCATAGAAAAGACCTATAGCCTGATGCCCAAGACACACGCCCATAATAGGAATTTTACCGGCAAAACAACCGATAGCTTGAACCATTATGCCTGCATCTTCCGGGCGACCGGGGCCGGGGGAGAGCAAAAGTTTTTCCGGTTTAAGGGCTATGGCTTCTTCAATGGAAATAGCATCGTTTCTAACGACCTTAACATCTGCGCCAAGTTCCAAAAGATATTGGTAAATGTTATAGGTAAAAGAATCGTAATTATCGATGAGCAATATCATAGCATCTCCAGAGCACGAGTTACGGATTTAGCCTTGTTTATCGTTTCTTGCCTTTCCTTTTCCGGGTCGCTGTCTGCAACAATGCCGGCTCCGGCTTGCAATGTCAATTTGCCGTTTTGCACCGCAGCCGTGCGAATGCAGATTGCAAAATCCATTTTGCCGTCAAAAGATATATAGCCAACCGCACCGCCGTAATTGCCCCTTGGCCGGGTTTCGCACTCAGCGATTATCTCCATAGCCCTTACCTTTGGCGCACCGGAAAGAGTTCCCGCAGGAAAGGCCGCTTTTAGAACATCAAAAACATCATAAGATTTATCCAATTCCGCCGTTATGTTGGATACAATGTGCATAACATGGGAATAGCGCTCTATAATCATCAAGTCGCTAACCTTTACCGTTCCGGCTTTTGCAATTCTGCCTAGCTCGTTCCGGCCCAAATCCACAAGCATAACATGTTCGGCAACTTCCTTTTCGTCTTTCAAAAGCTCTTCCGAAATCTGCAAATCTTCCGCCTCCGTTTTTCCTCTTGGCCGAGTGCCGGCAATGGGACGCAGCGTTGCAACTCCGTTCTCCACCCTTATCATAGTTTCCGGGCTGGAACCGACCAAGGTTATTTCCCCCAGTTTCATAAAATAAAGATAAGGAGACGGGTTCACATATCTCTGTGCCCGATAGAGACCCAGCAAATTCGGCGGTGCATCGCAAACAAAAGCTTGAGAGAAAACGCATTGTATAATA
>LIUH01000177.1 GCA_001462225.1 Fibrobacteria bacterium GUT31
TTTTTTTTGTTTTTTTGCCATTTTTTTTTGGATTTTGCCGTATAATGTCCGCACCGTAGGGGGTGGTTTCGCCACGCCGATGATGCCATTTCTACGCCACAAATATTATTTTATCACCAAATTGAACTCCAGATTGTTCATTTCCTCTTGAAAATCCTCGCCGCACTCAATTATAATGTCGTTGTTCCAAATAGTGATCCAATTCACGATGATTTTCTTCTCTTCAGAAGCGTGGGTGTTCATTTTCAAAAGCATGTTCAGCAGCAGCTTCGTGGTGGAACTGTTGAAGTAATCAATTGCGCAGTCAAAGGTGAAAACCTTAAAATCAGATGCTAAGTAGCTATCCAGCCAATCGTTTACCTCCTTGAAAAATTCCGCAACTTTCTCGTGAAAGCACCTGCCTTCAAACCTCATGTAGTTTTTCTCCTCGTCAATCAGAACATAAGGCGTTGAGGTTGTCCGTTGTTTTTCCAGATGAAAAGCCATTGCTATTTCCCTCCTTGCTGTACCGTGATGTATATGGTGAAATATTGCAGACCATCGCCATAAGGCTCAAACTTATAATCAATCGGCGCAGACGCCCGCCGTGCAATTTCAATAAGCCCGAC
This sequence comes from Fibrobacteria bacterium GUT31, assembly GCA_001462225.1. Taxonomy (GTDB): domain Bacteria; phylum Fibrobacterota; class Fibrobacteria; order Fibrobacterales; family Fibrobacteraceae; genus Fibrimonas. Next base: position 609 of record LIUH01000177.1, read on the forward strand.
ACCGGCACCCTTGCTTTCCAAATTGCTGTTTTCCGCGTGCATCTGCTGCTTGTAATATTGCCTAAGCCCTTTTTTATCAAGAGTATTCAGGTAATCTATACGGGTTTTGAGAATTTTGGCACTATGGTTTGTCACCACATTTCCGCATTGAATAAAATATTTTGCATCCTGAACTCCCAAAATAAAAATACCCTTTGATATTTCCAACGGACTGCCTTCGGAAGTAGCTCTGCGTTCCTTATCGGCAGAATACATCATCATGTTATTCATCTGCTCAACAAATATTGAAAACACGGACTGAGACGCATTTAACGGTATATCGTCAAATTCAAGACGTTTCAGCAGCATTTCTGCCATGCCGTCAATACCGCTTGCCCAAACGGGGCCGCTGTAAATGACCTTGATGTGATTGTCGTCTAACATTTTGCCATATTGGCGTATGTTAAATTTCATGCCTTTTCCTCCTTAAAATCTATAAAGGTGTATCTGTTGCGCCCATTCCGCTTTGATATGTACAACGCCTCGTCCGCGCATTTTATATAATCGGCTCCGCTTTGCGTCCGTACGACATCACCTGTTGTAATTCCTATTGAAATTGTGACGTGGCCGGCAATTTCGTTTTTCTCATGCGGTATGTTACTTGCCTTTATGTTCTCTAACATATTGTCCGCTATTCTTCTGGCTCCGCTCTCGTCCGTATCCGGCAGGATAACGGCAAATTCCTCGCCTCCGTACCTTGCTACAAAATCGTCTGCTCGCGCCACACTAGCCATAAGTGTTTCCGCAACCAATTTCAAGCAGACATCTCCCTTGCTGTGCCCGTATGTATCGTTGTACTTTTTAAAGTTATCCACATCCACCATCATAACGCTTAATTGCCCGCCGGAACGTGCCATGGATTTTATAATTCGCCTCAAACTATCTTCCATATACAGTCTATTGTAAATTCCTGTAAGCGTATCATTATGAACCTTGTCTATTAAATCCAAATTGCTTTCATGCAAATTGGTAGTAGTTCTATCGGCTATGCGTGTGGCTCTGCGAAGTTGTTTTAGCAATTTGCCGTATTCCTTTGCGATAGTTATATACTCCTTAAAATCAAAATGGGCACTTTTGCGGAGAACTTCTATCGTGCGGTTTACGGCATAATCGTATATTTGCTGTTCGTGTTCAAATAAATCATGTTCCATGCGAAACTACTCCCCCTTGCGGTTTGAATGTTATCAACTCAAAATCGTCCACCCTCGGTTCCGCACCTCTGTGCTCCTCAAACGTAGCCCATACTTTATTGGATATCACACTCTGCTTTTCCGCATGATTTTCCAATATGATTTTTTCAAATGCCTTATAACCAAAGGGGGCAGACAATTCACCGCCGGGTTGGTCAAACAATCCGTCCGATGCTATGTAAAATTTGTTGTCGCAGTAGGCCGGAATGCGTATTGTTTCAATATCGTCTTTGCTTTTCAAGCTGCCTTCTCCTACAAAAATTCTTTGCCCCCTGATTCGTTGCACCTCCTTGCCGTTGCAAACAAAGACATTGATATGCCCGGACGAAAGCGTAATGCTTCCGTCATCTGCGATGAACAGAACAGCTATATCGCAACCGTCTTTTATATCGTTTGTTTTGCGCAAGAAAACTTGTGCAAGCCTTTTGTCAATCTGCCATATTATGTCGGCGGTATCTTCGCAATTATTCGGCCGTACCACAGCCTCCAATGCGCTTACAACAAGCATCGTGAGCAAGGCACCAGGTGTACCGTGGCCGGTGCAATCGCACACGCATAAAACCGAACCGCCTTCAAAATGCTTAATCCAATATATATCGCCGCTTACAATGTCCCTTGGTTTCCATATAATGCAGTGATCGGAAAAAACATCTCCGAATGTACTATCCGGCGGCAGCAGATTTTTTTGAATTTTTCTCGCATATTCAACTCCGGAAATAATGTTCATGTGGGTTTTAATGGCAGCAGCAGTGGTATTCACCGAGTTTTTGATAATGGCAAACTCGCCGCCATAATCGCCGGTGACCCTTGCGTCAAAATTTCCGGCAGCTACCTCATGCAGCGCTTTCGCCGATTCATTGATGGGTACCATAATGTTCTTCACTATGTAAAACGCTATAAAAATCGCAAAAACGACAGCCAAAACAAGCAATAGTATTTGCATTGCAATAAATCTCTGCGTAACTGCTGCATTGTTGATGCTTGTCTGTTTGGCTATTGCGACGTTTAATTCCGTCATTCCGGCCATTAAATTCGCTATGCGGTCTGTTATGTCGTTGATATGGGAGAGCATCACGTTAATGTGAAGCTTGCCGTTGTGGTAAGGTATATCGTTTATGCTTTTGTCGATGATTTGTTTGGCGGCAGGCAGATAGTTATTCTCAAACAAATCCATTATGCGTTCATGAAAATTGAGCATTTCATCCGTTGTTGCAAGCTCCTTGTTAGTTTTCATCAATTCCCTGAATAGCGCAACTTTGCTTTCAAATTGCTTCTTAACATCAAACACCCATTTTTTATCATCGTAATAGCTGTTAATCGTTAGGCTGCTAATCACCGCCAGCCTGCAATCAAGGCGTATCTGTTCAAATAAAAACGCCGCTTTTCCGGCTTGTTCAATACCTATAACCTGCTTTTCATACATGGAAAGCCCGGACATTTTCAATTTCTGCATTCCCACAACGCCTATGATACCCACCACAGTTGCGAGTGAAATCACAATTGCAAAACCTGCGTATAGCTTGTCGGAAATTTTCATGATTTTTTCCTCCGTATTCCGAACGGTGTGTCGTAAAAACTGCGTGGAAGCTGAAAGCCGGAGTATTTTCCGGTTGGGTTGACGATAATATTGCGAAAATCATCCGAATGAATTACGTCAATTATATCCCTTACAAATTGCTTGTTTAAATCTTTGGTACGCACCGCTACTACTTTAAAACTTCCGTTGACAGCGGACATATTGCCGGATTCCGTAGGAATTTCCGTTATTGCCGATAGAGCCAAGTCATTTTCAAACTTGAAATTGTTGAGATAAGCGTAGTGCTGAAATACATTCAAGTCAATTTCATACTGTGCCAAAGCAAAATTCGGGCGTATATAATCATCATAATATACAGGCACAACAGTATATCCCATTTTTTTGAGAGGCGGCATGATAGCTTCAATAAACATATCCTCATATACTCCACGAACAAATCCGACTTTGATTTCTTTTATTTCGGCGGTTGCAGCATATTCATAATCCGCAGCAACCGGCAGAATTACCTTTTCATCGTTTGCACCGGCGGAATGCAAAACCAAAATTACGGACAATACAACCAATAAAAACAAAAATGTATAAGCCGGCTTGATCATATTTTTTTTGCCTCGGATTGAAAATTGTTGTGAACTTCAAAAAATACATCTGCTATCTTCGGGTCAAAGTGCTTGCTTTTTTCGGACATAATGATGCTCACAGCCTCTTCATGCGACAAAGCCTGTTTGTAAACTCTCTCCGAAACAAGCGCATCATAAACATCTACAATAGCCATTATACGCCCATGCAAAGGAATATGGTCTTCTTTTAATCCGTATGGATAACCGGAACCATCCCAGTGTTCGTGGTGATAGCCGGCAAAGTATTTCGCATGATGCAAAAAAACACTGCCGTTGGTTTGTATAATCATGCTGTCAATAATCTGCTCGCCGACTGTCGCATGAGTTTTTATCTGTTCGTATTCCTCTTTGGTTAACCGAGAGGATTTGTTCAAAATTAAATCCGAAATGGCAATTTTGCCTACATCGTGCAACTGCGCCGAGGCAATTGCCACCTCTTTATCCCAATTCTGCAATTCATTTGCGTAAACTTTGCGTTCCAACATGGCGTCTATAAGTATTTCCAAATATTTCGTTGTGCGTTTTATATGTTCGCCTGTAAGCCTGTCGCGGTTTTCTACCAATTCGGCTACAATTAATATAATGCTGGAATTCAGTTGCTCAAGCTGCTGGGTTTTCTCTTTTAGCAAAAGATTTTGTTCATGGATTATAGCACGATAACTCATCTGCGCTTCTTTTTCGGCAAGCACAGGTAACATATAGTTTATGGACGCAGTATTGTTCAAAAATATGGACATAACAAACCTTATAGTTAAATGGGAATTTCTGCAGAAATATTATCTGCTAACTGAAATGCAAAGTTTAAATATTTAACAACAACAGAGTCCGTTCCGCACAAAAAGGAACAGATATTCAAAAGATAATATTTTATTGCCTAAAATCATAACGGAAAGTAAATATAGAAAATTTTTGCGGTCTTGTCAAGGGGTGTTAATAAAAAAATTTTTGAATTTTTGTAAAAAGCATTTTTTGCGGAAAATCCTTTTCATCGGGGGTATCGGGATTCGGACGAGAAAGAACGCTCGCTAAGGAATGAATTTGTTGATTTGAATGTTTGGCAAAAACTGATAATGCTTTTCGTTTGCTGTAATTATTACCTCGTTATGAAGCAAAGAAGTTGAGGCTATTAAAGCATCTTGAAGTTCCATTGAATTGCTCAAAAAGTATTTCTCAACAAAATTCATTGCCATTGTGGATATTTCATTCGTTATCTGAATAACATCAACTCCCCACAATTTTAAATATTTTTTCAATAAAGCCAATTCTTTTTTGTCTCGCATTCCTTGAACTAATTCCATATAGCTAACCACAGATATTTTAAACGGAATATTCTTTGTAACTATTCTTTTTGCATTTTCATTGCCACGCATATACCAAATTAAAACATCGGAGTCAATTAGCATAATTTTCTTGCCTTTCTTATTTGCCTAACATATTGGCTCGGATCGTTCATGTCGTCTCTGTCTTTCCATATACCAAATAATTCATTGTCTGAATTGTTGTTATTTGCCAAATCAACATTAAAAGGAACTATTTTCGCACATATCCTGCCCTTGTAGCTTACAGCCATTTCTTGCCCTTTGCGAACCTTGCCAAAAATTCTACTGGGCTGAGTTTTAAGTTGTTGCATTGTAACCACCATAAAAATGCTCCTTTTATAAAGGATAATATAGCAAATAAAAAAATTGTCCGAACCCCGATACCCCCGATTTTTAGGATTTAGGGGATTTTGGTGCTTTATGTCGCCCCCGAGGGAAAATTCTTTCCCTCGGGGGTATCGGGGTTCGTGCAAGTCTGTGCAACACTATGTCTCACATTTTTTACATTCGATGCTTGCCTTCGGCTAGCGGCGGGCTACGTCTTAGCATCAGGGACCACCACCAGCTGCCGCTGTCGCCGACATTGCCGAAATAGCCAGCGGAGTAGCCGTAGCCACCCGGTAGAGCCGAAAATCCGAACTCATCCGTGCCGTTGCCATTGTTATTCCAGCCACTTGTAGTTTTCAGCTTTTTTCCTGCCACTTTTTCTCTGCCAACTGCCTTATTCAATTCTTCATACTCGCTTTCGCTCGGTAAATGCCAGCCTGCGGGGCAAACGCCACGAACTCCGTTAGGAACAGCGGTTGAACTTGTTGCTCCATTCATAGCCGTGTTCCAATTGTAAAGCCTACCGTAAATGTCGCAATTAGTGTTGTCCCTATCGGTAAGACTGGTATTACCGCTTGTCGGATAACAACGACTGGTACCATCGGGAGTTCTGTAATTCAAATTTTCTGCCATCCAAACTTGAGTGCCTATTTTGATGGTTTTGTATTCCTTGCCGTCTCGCCAATCTATGAATACACCATAGTTAATAGAAGACTTTTCTCTGTTTTTTTCAAGAGCTTTTCTGGCGGGCGGGCAGTAGTTGAACAACCATACCTTTATGACCTCCTGCCCTTCCTCTATACAACTCTCCTGCTCTATGTTCCGAAAACTTGCCCAATACCCAATTAGTAAAACTATCACATAGATTGTTGCAAAGAATCCTAACATCCAAGATACGCTTTTGCCAATTTTATGCAAGCGAAGAGCCGTTATTGCAATTGAAAATATTAGTATAGCAAGACCAAACAACAATGCAAAATCCAGTACATATACTAAAGAACTCGTTAAAGAACTCGTCTCGCCATCAATTAAAATAATAATTTCTATAAGTTTTATTATTACAAATATACTTACTAATCTAAATACCCAATATTCTTTTCTATTTGCTCTACCCTTAAAAAAAATTGCATAGTTTTTAAGACAATTTTTAAGACATTTAACAAAGTAGCCAAAGAAAGAAAGATTTTCAACTTCTGTATCTGCTACAGGAGTTGCTGTACTTGTTTGCTCGCTTTGCTGGTTATACCCGCATTTGGGGCAAAATTCAACGTTTTCTTGAACTTCCGTTCCGCATTTAGTGCAAAATGGCATAAAAGCCTCCTGTGTTTGTCTCATTCAGTTCCTTCACCAAAACTTGGGCCAGCGTTTTGGCTAGGTAAATAGGCAGCATATTTGTGATGATAGCATTGATTTTCATCGCTAATACTCCTTGTTGAGGGTAATGGTTCAAAAAATAAATAAATGACGGTTTTAGCGTAAAAACCGCATTTTT
>LIUH01000178.1 GCA_001462225.1 Fibrobacteria bacterium GUT31
CCGCTAGTGATCCCACTTCAATTCCGGCAGCGTTTTCCAGAGAGCGGCGAGCGATTGATTGTGGTGAAAATGCCCTGAACCGTGGACGATACCCGCCCAGTCTATCGTGTTGTCCGGATGTTTATCGTGCTTCTCTAAACCAGTCGATGGTTCTGTGTAGTCCTTCGTCTAAGGACACTTTCGGCTGCCAGTCGATTAACCGATGTAATTTATCGCTGGACATCCGTTTGCGAAGAGTGCCGTCAGGCTTGCTGCTGTCCCAATGTATTTTACCAGTATAACCAACAATCCCGGCGATCATTTCGGCAAGTTCCTTGATGGAAATGTCTTCGCCACAGCCGACATTGACACACTCGCCCACTTCAGCGGCATTACGTTCCTGCATCAATCGAATACAAGCGTCGGCAAGATCGTCAACGTATAAAAACTCCCGCCTCGCTATTCCAGTGCCAAAGCACGTCACGTTTGTACTGTTGATTTTTGCTTCGCAAAATTTTCGGCTGAGTGCCGGCAACACATGTGACGTGTACAAATTGAAATTATCGTTGATTCCATACAGATTCGTCGGCATCACCGACATGAAATTTGTACCATATTGCTCATTATAGTATCGGCACATTTTTAGAGCGGCGATTTTTGCGATGGCATAACCTTCATTTGTTGGTTCTAGCGAACTGGTCAACAAGTGCTCTTCCTTAATAGGTTCACTGTGGTATGCTAAATTGATAATCGCACTATCCCTCCATCGGGAATGAGCGGGCAGTTTTTTCGCATAGTCAAATACCTCTGAAAATTTATTATCGGAAAAAATACAGGGAACGATTTGCAATCCTACAATATCTCCAAATCGCTGGTCTATGCAGGTGTTTGATGAAATAGCCATATGGCGATTGCAGAAGATAGTATTCTTTACATATCTGAATATGCTCTATATACTTCGGACGGATATATTCGTTAAATGCACGTTGTTCAACTGTCCACTCCCAGCGTGTATATTCGTATCCCGGGACATCCGTAACGGAATCCCATTCCTGTACTATCTGCCAGCTTATCGTGTTATTGCGGATGAGCATGATTCCTATGTTGACACTGTGCTCGTTCCATCTAAATTGTTCACCGCATATATCATTGGTCAGTAATATAGATTTCGTTTCCTGCAGTAATGGTATCATTTCATCATGGATCGTTAATGCATGGTGGTAAAAACAAGCATCTGCATCGAGGTAAAGCAAATAATCTCAATCATTCAGACATCGTTGCATGTGTGCCACCTTTGCCCAATTTCTATGTCTGTCTTGTTGCCCATGCTGCAGCAGCCGCTCGACGACGTATTTGTAGCCATGCCGCTCACAGTATAAGCGGTTGATTTGCTCCACAATGGAAAACCAGTGATCCGGTTTTGCATGATCACCAAATGCTAATTGACTGACTTTGATTTTCATTCTATGATAACGGGTTGATGGGAGTTGTAATACAGGTTTTGCCGGGCGGCGGTATCGAGTTCATGTTCTGACAGTTTCGGGAATAATGTTGTATACTTTTTGACCAGTGCAAGGAGTTCTGTATTCAGTTCGCTGACAAATGGCACATCGGTCAGTACCTGACCGGTCGGCATTCCATTGTCATCCAGTAAACGCACCCGGCAAATTGTACCATCTTCACTGAAATCAACGATACGTCCTGTTCCAATAATTTTTCTTGCTTGTTGTATTTTCATTGTCATGCAATAGGAAGAGCAAATATTTCCCCGTCCTGTTCGATAATCATTACATTACTTGTCTGGGATGCCGGAATGACAACACTGTAGGGAAAATAGTCATCATACGGCGGTCGTCCCGTCGGCTTGCGTTCTCCGTACACCTGCATCGGCGGCAGATACAGCGATGAATTGTTTGCAGCGTTTATGCCGATTGTTACATCTTGTACAGTGATTCGTAATTGGGTTACCGTGCGGCTTACAAGAAAATCAAAATACCGCGTCCGCCGCTCGGACGGTTCAAACTCCACTTCTCCTAAAGGCTGCCAAAAATCCGATTCTGATTCTCTGCCTTCAATCAATAAACAGTTGGCATATCGTTGAGAATGGGTGCAATGGTTACACCGCCTGATGTGCTTGAGTCCATCTTGGAAATCAGTGCATTGCGGTCGGGATGATACTGCTCTAAATGAACGTTTGCCATATCGGAGACCACATAGTCGCCGTCAATGTCAGGATAGGTAACAGTATTAACCGTTGATGTGATTGTGAGTGGAATGTTAACGAAATTGGCGGTTAAATCAAACGCAACGGCTTTTTTGACAATGACTGCCGCTCGTCCTATACCGCTTGATGGTGTTACGGTGATTCGTGAATCGATATTCGTGAAAGACCAGCCTGCTCATCGGGCATTGTTCCGCCTTCACTCTCCGACCGCATTGTTTCGCCGCCTGCTCCGCCATGCGAAGCCGGCATCCAATGCGGTTTCTCCTTCTGCTTTGCTGCGATGTAATTGTCCACGCTTTGCGGGCTGTCACCTTTGGAAAAGATGTTCCCCGCTTCGTCAATGATAAAGTCATCGACAACAACCCGTTCAATATCGGAGTCGTCAATGATGTGCTGCGGCACTTTTCTTGCTACCGCCGCCTTTTTCACTGCTTCCCAAATGCGTGCCCGATTGCTCGCCGCCTTGTAACCTTCAATCTGCTTCTCAAGGTCTGGTATCACGGAATCCGTCAGTTCATTTTTCCGATACTTGCGACGGATGTCCTTTTCATTTTTTCAGTATCGCATCGATCTCTTGCGCCGTGTAGCGGCTGGTGTTGCGAGCCAATTTCTCGGCTTTTTCATAAAGAATCTTGGCGGCATCGTGAATTCCCCGATGTTGGATTTCCGTGATCTGTTTCTGAATGGACTCCAAGCGGTCAGAGATTTTTTTGTATGATTGGAGCGGATTCTGATTGCGGAGAATCAATTCCCGGACGGGGCGCAGTTCCGTCTGGAGCATTGCAAGTAGTGCCACATCCTGCTCACTGATTGCTTTGGAAAGCATGTCGGCAACGGCATTAGCAAAGCCCTGTACTCTCGTGTGATAGTCCAAGACGGCATTTCTATCCAGTGGTTGTTTCGCCATTGGTTGCCTCCATCAATGTTTGTAGTTGCGCCATCGGATTACTAAATCCTTCGTCTTCCTTTTGCAATTCGTTGACTTCCCAATCGGGTAAACTGGGGCATAGTTTTTGCAAAATACCATACAGGTTTTGATTCGACAGGAACGGCTTAACCTGTGTGGCAAACGGATCGGCACGTTGTTCCTTTGAACCGGTAATCGGGGCAGACTTTACAGTAAAACCAGCAAGATTGCGGATGGTCATGTTTCTTGAATCAACGCCGCCGGAACCACGTTCTTTTTCCAATCCAATGATGACATGTTCGCCGTCCCGTTCGGCGGTGTCCCGCATCACCATTTCCCGCTCGAATGAATTCCAGCGTCCTCGTACCACGTCTAACACCCAAAAAGACAGATCGGCAGTGCGCCCCATTAACACACCCACCGTGTAATCTGCTTTGCCGACCGAAGCGGCTTTATCCCAAAATCGGCATAACTGTACCAATGATTCCGGCGGCGGTGCGTTCATGCACCGTATCTTGCTTACATCGAAAAAAACCTGTCCACGAGGAATAGGCGACTGATCATACTGGCAGGCATAAGCATATTCTCCCAATTTTTTACGTTGCTCCTCTAAATAGTCAACTTTGAATCGCACGGGATCAAGCAACCCGTATTTATAGTATTTCTGCAATCCTGCCGGTTTGACAGTAGTATTTGCTGACAAGTCCGCAGGCAAACAGACATGTTTAACCGTTCCGTCATCGCCCTGTTTGTTAAGCCAGTGTCCAGTGGGATCGTTCTGATGGAGACGCTGCATGATCATAACAGTTGGCGTGAGTACATTATCGGTAATAATCCGCCGGGTTGATATGGTAGTATCCATCCATTCGTTCACTGTTGCCAATCCTTTATCACTCATCGCCATACCGGGATTTATTGGGTCGTCAATGACGATCAAATGAGCATGTTGTCCTGTGACGTTACTCATCACACCAAACGATTGCCGCTCGCCGCCTTCTGTTGTCCACAACCGGGATTTTGCCCGACGCTCCAGACGCACATGGGGAAAAGCGGTACGATACAATTCCGATTCTACTATCGTTCTTGTGTGTTTAGAAAATTTCTCGGCAAGTTCTTGGTTATATGAAGCGCAAATAATCCTCGCCGACGGCATCCTTGTCCACACCCAAGCGGGAAACATGATAGAGCAGATGGTCGTTTTTGTACTGCCCGGCGGAACATTGATAATCAAGTCGTACTTCCTCTCTTCATTCCGAAAGACACGCTCGGCAAGAATTTGCAACTGATCGCAAAGATATTTCACATGCCAGTTAAAATAACCCGTGTTCGTTGGTACAGCCACGTTCCAAAAAGTCTGAAAAAACGTGTAAAACGATTTTTGTGTTTGCTCTCTGATAAGAATAGGCAACACATGCGGCAATTGCTGTTGCAATTTGAGAACAATGTCTCGTGGTAGTTTATGCTCTATGTTCAATGTCATCAATCACCTCG
>LIUH01000179.1:0-173 GCA_001462225.1 Fibrobacteria bacterium GUT31
CCCCCCCCCCTATGCCTATATTTCTTATAGCTATATCATTTCTAATGTTTTCCTGCGGAAATTCTGCGGAAATACAATATAATGAATCGCCAAAATATTCCTCTTTTAGGGATATTCCGGGTGTAACACCGGAAGAGATAAAAGCTATAGAAACGCTTAGAGAAAAAAGAACT
>LIUH01000179.1:326-10652 GCA_001462225.1 Fibrobacteria bacterium GUT31
TTGTTTACGGAATGAATGAAGGTATAGAAGCCTTTTATGGGCAAAACGGTGAAATTAACGGATATGCGGCATTTTTTTGCGAATATCTGGAGAGTTTGTTCGGAATACCTTTTAAACCGGCAATTTACGAATGGGGTGATTTGGTAGCCGGGCTTGAAAAGGGCAGCATTGACTTTACAGGTGAAATGACGGCTACGGAAGAACGTCGCAAAACCTATTATATGACAGATGCTGTTGCCGAACGTTCTATAAAATACTTCAGCATGAAAAAAAGCTTGCCTTTAACGTATATTGAAAAATCACGTCCGCTGCGCTATGCCTTTTTGGAGGGGACAGTTACGCTAAATTACGTTTCTCCGTTTATAGAAAAAAACACCGAAATTTTCTTTGTTTCGGATTATAAAGAAGCTCGTAATATGCTTGAAAACGGTATAGTGGACGCTTTTTTTGAAGAGAATACCGCAAAGGCATTTTTTGAACTTTATAACGATATGACCGCTAAAAATTTTGAGCCGTTAATTTACAACCCGGTTTCCATGAGTGCGCGAAATCCGGAACTTGCGCCGATTATTTCTGTAGTGCAAAAGATGCTGAAAAGCGAAGACGTTCATTATTTGACCGAAATGTATTACAAAGGGCAGCGTGAATATATAAAGTTCAGATATCTTCATATTCTCAGCGAGGAAGAACGCGAGTATATACGTAAGCACCCAGTTGTGTTTTTCGCCGCAGAGTATGATAATTATCCCATAAGTTTTTACAACAAGCGTGAACATGAGTGGCAGGGAATATTTTTTGATGTGCTGAAAGAGATGGAAATACTTACCGGGATTTCTTTTGAAATGGTTAATGATCAGCACGCCGAATGGTCCGAACTGCTGAAAATGCTGGAAGACGGAAAAGTGTCTATGGTATCCGAGTTAATTCCGTCCGAGGATAGGCTGGGGCGTTTCTTATGGCCGGAAACTCCGCTTATGCAGGATAAACATGCCCTTATATCCAAGGAAAGTTACCATAATGTAAGCATCAACGAAATTTTGCGTGTGAAAGTAGGAATGATTAAAGGCACGGCGCATGCCAATCTGTTTGAAATTTGGTTCCCGAACCATCCCAATGTTGTGAAATACGAGAGTTCGGACTATGCATTTGAGGCTCTGGAAAATGATGAAGTGGATTTGGTTATGACGAATAAAAATATGATTCTTGTGTTGACGAATTATATGGAACTTCCGGGTTACAAGATAAATGTTCTTTTTGATCGTCCGTTCGGATCATTTTTAGGCTTTAACAAGAATGAAGACGTTTTACGTTCTGTTGTAGATAAAGCGCTTAATCAGATTGATGTTAGGAAAATCTCGGAAAACTGGACTAATAAGACTTATGACTACAGAGCAAAAGTGGCACAGTCGCGATTGCCATGGCTTGTGGGCGTATCGGTTTTATTTTTCCTTGTAATTGTTCTTTTGCTTGTTTTGTACCATAGAATTCTTAGCGAAGAAAAGCGACTGGAAAAACTGGTGCGGGAGCGTACCGCAGAGCTTGACGAGCAACGCAAGCTGCTTGAACACATGAGCATGACCGACCAATTGACGAACATACCGAATAGGCGCAATTTTAACAATCGGTTGAATTTGGAATGGCGCAGTGCCATAAGGGACAAATTGCCGCTCAGCTTTTTGATGCTTGATATAGATAAATTTAAAGAATGTAATGATACCTATGGGCATCAGGAAGGCGATATGATTTTAAAGGCGGTAGCAAGAACCCTTGAGCAAACGGTAAAACGTCCGGGGGATTTAGTAGCGCGTTGGGGTGGGGAAGAATTTACGGTGTTATTGCCCAATACTAATTCTCAAGGTGCTTTGATGGTAGCCGAATCCATACGTGCAAATATTGAAAAGGAAACCATTGTAACTGCGAGCATTGGCGTAAATACGCAAATACCCGAACAAAATAGTTCTATTGATAAATTTATTTCCGCCACAGATAATGCGCTTTATAAGGCAAAGGAAATGGGTAGAAACAGGGTATGCACTTCACTCCTCCTCTAAAATATCCGAGGCTCTTTGGAACTCGTTGCTTTGCTTGCAATGCTTTGCTTCAATGAGCTTTTGCAAATAGGCTGCTCGCTCTTCTTTGTTGCCGGCTTCTTCGGCCATGCCGGCAAGTCTGAACTTTGCGGGGCAAGCCTTTGAGCTTTTGGGAAACTTATCCAAAATAACTTTGAACAGGATTTCCGCCTCTTCTTTTTCACCGGAACCTTGCATACACAGGCCCATCCAATACAAAGCATCTTCCGCCATTTCTCCGGTTTTAAATGTTTCGTAAATTTCCTTGAACCCATTGTAGGCAACGATGTATTCGGCTCGAAAGTAGCTGGCGCGGGAAGTCTTGTAAAGGCTTTTCGCTTCTTTGGCTTTAAGCACTCGTTTCACAGGCATAGGTTTTGGAGATTCCGGTTGCTTTTCTACTTGCGGCGGTGCAGACCCTGCCGTTTGAATTATCAATGCCGTTTCGTTATCTTCGGCAGCCTTGGCATTTTCGTGTTTTTTTCGATATGCTTTGCTGCGGCTCAAATATGCGTCGGCATAATTCGGCTCTATCCAAATCGCTACGGAGTAGTCTGCAATAGCCATGTTATAATTGCCTTTTTTGGCATAAGCATTGCCGCGGTTGTAATACGCCTCGGCATTATTAGGCTCTTGTTTAATTGCATCCGTATAATAAACAATATCAGCCTCAACTGTCCGTTCTACGGTTTCTGCAACAGCATAGCCGTTAAAAATGGTCGCCAACAAAAACAGAATATAAATTTGTTTCACGTATTAATAAATATAGTAAGGTGGCATTTACTATATTAAACTTTTATTGTAGGAAACCGATTATGCTCTTTGCTTTTATTTGCGACACTTACTTTCAAAAGAAGGTATCAAGCGTTTTGGTAAATGGAGACATTCCAAATCACAAAATAGTCACCATTACCGCAAACGAATTTTTAGAAACAGGGGAATTACCCAAAGGTATTTCCGGTGTTATAGCAGAACGAGCTACTTGGCAAAAGAGTTTCAGCATGTTCCGCTACTTTGGTTTGTTGCCGCTTTTGGAACAGCAGACTCTTGCTTTTGTTGCAAGTACGCAAGATGTGGAATTCAAAGGTCGAGGAGCTATGAAAGGCAAGGAATTTATAATTCCAAACAGCATTAACGCAGAAGAAGCCTCAACACAGCTAACTCGTTTGCTTGAGCTTCCGCCTCCGGCTTTTACCCACCATAAGTCTAAAGCTATCGCTTAAATTTACCATGAAAAAAGCTACGCTTGAAACCGTTTTGGACAAAGCGTGTTTTTTCGGATTGCGGGGAATTGAAAATAGTTCGTTGACACGAATTTTGCCCGAATTGCAAGGTGGTAAAAAAGGGCTTTTGATAGAACCCGGCAATAGTGCTCTTTTTGAGCGAAACACTTTTAGTGAAATTTCTCTTATTCCCGATTCAAAAGAAAAAGAGAATTGGAAAATAATTCAAGGTACGCCGAACTTTGAATACCCTAAAGAAAAGGAAAAGTGGGTTAATTGCTATGCCAATATAAGCATGTTAAAACGAAATTTTGCGAGAATTGCGGTGATGCTTCCTAGGGAGAAATGCGAAAATTTAAAAGGCATAGAAGAATCTTGCATTGCGGTTTTCGACAATAGAGATTTGCAGGAAATAGGAGTTGATGATTTGCTCAGATTAAAAATAGCGGAGATAAACATTCCCCAAACACCTCTGTTTTTAGCCGCGAAATATTCCCTGTTTTTCACTCTGCTGCTTTGCGTTTTACCGTTTTTCATAGCCGGCAACCCGGAAGGGCAGGTGAGCAATTGGAGAAATATTTCCAGAGACGTGCAAAAATATTCGGAAAAAGGCGATATCATCCATGTTTTTAACGAAGGGGAAACCTTAACGCAAATAGCCCGCTTTGCCATTGGAAAATATAATTCTCTTGTTAGCACAGAAAAAATGATAAAGGAATATTTAAAAGATAACGAATTATCTTTGGAAAGTAAAATAAAAGTCGGCGATACGCTGCGATTAAAACTGCCCGCTTTCAACAACCCTAATCACAAGTCTATGCAGCTCGCATGGAATTTTTTCACAGGGCTTTTGAACGATAGCCTCGCTTACATAACGGAGCTTTACAATGCAAATCAAACCGCAACTGCACGGCGGCACGATGGAATAGACATCGGTGGGCGCAAAGGCACCAGAATTTTAGCCCCTTTTAGCGGGACGGCTTGGACAATGGAAGATGAACGCGGAGGGCTTATGATAGCAATAGCTAGAGAAAAGGATTTACTGATTTTTATGCACTGCGACCAGCGTTTTTATTTGAGCGGGCAAGCGGTTATGGAAGGAGACCCCATCGCTTCCGTTGGAACAAGCGGCCACACAACAGGACCCCATGTGCATATAGCGGCAGGAAAAATAACTCCGAGCGGTGAGCGCAGCATCGGCACGGTGAGGTATAAAATTTTAGATCCATTTGAATGGTATAAGGAGATTTAATATGCGAAAAACGGTTTTTGTTTTTATGGGCGGCCCCAGTGCCGAACACTCGGTTTCTCTTGTAAGCGGGACCGGAATCGTTAGGGCTTTGGATGCTCATAAATACGCGATTCACCCTGTGCTGATAGCACAAGACGGTTATTGGACTTGGGGCAGCAAACCGCTTACGCCATATCAAAGCCAGAATTTCAGCGTGAATTTTTTTGCCGGCGCAGATAACGGAATGCAAAAAAAGCTGCGACCTTCGCTGGAGGAATTAAAACCTGTGGACATTGCGTTCTTGGCTCTGCACGGCCGCTTTGGCGAAGACGGGCATATTCAGGCTATGCTGGATTATGCCGAGATTCCTTACACAGGCAGCGGAATGCTTTCCAGTGCGCTTGCGATGGATAAAATAAAGAGCAAGGAAATTTACAGGGCAAACGATATTCCAACTGCGGACTTCAGAGTTTGGCAAAGGGAAATTTTTTCAAAGGAGCTAATAGAAGAGGCTTTTGAAAAATTAGGTTCACCGCTTGTTATCAAAGACCCCCTCGGCGGTTCTTCTCTGGATATGGGATTTGCAAAAAATGTTGAAGAAGCCGGCAAACTATGCGAAAGGCTTTTTGAAAAAAGCAATCGGCTTTTGGCAGAGCAATTTATAGCAGGCAAGGAAACAACCTGCTCTTACATAGAAGGCTGCCCACCGTTGCCGCCAACAGAAATCAGAATGACGACAAGAGAATTTTTTGATTTTGATGCTAAATACAACGGCGAAGTCATAGAAATAACCCCAGCGGAATTTTCCGAAGATTTAACAAAGAAAATTCAAAACATCGCTCGCAAGGCTCACCACGCCCTTGACTGCGAGGTTTACAGCCGCACGGATATTTTGATAAATAAAGAGGGCGAACTTTTTGTGCTGGAAACAAATACTCTCCCCGGCATGACCCCGACTTCCTTTATACCGCAACAAGCAAAGCACATCAGCATGGACTATCGTGCTTTGGTAGAGGCATTGATTGAAAAGAGTTTGACAAAATCGACGGGGCGGTAGGTCATTTTGGCTTGACGCAGCCCCTCGTTGCCAAGGTCTTGCTCTCTGTTTATATAAGTTATATTCTTTGGAATTGTTTTTGCTAATTCCTGATTTATATATTGATAAATGCCTTTGTGCTTATCTATGGCTTTTTCAAAATGCACGGCAAAACTTTTTCCGTCTGCCAGAATTTCTCCCTGACAGTAGCCGACCGGAATTCCTTTTGCGTAAAAAACCAAACCGCTAAAACCTAAAAGTTCATGTAGTTCTATGCCCTCTTTTGCAGAATCGTAATCTCTGTGCTCGCATTTGCCTTGCCTCCATTCGTCTAAAACATATAAGGCATCTTTAGATGTATTTTTGTCTAAAATTTTTATTTCTATTTCTTCCGGTTCATAGATTTTTATAAAAGCGTTTACAAGATTTCTTTTTTTCTGAAAATTTTTACCCGGCAATTCTGCCAAATCCGTTCGCAAGTAAAGGTATTCAAAATTGTCACGGTCCTCGCTTATAACCTTCCCCAAAAGCAACACTCCCGCTTTTGCCGCCTGCTCTTCCGTCATGTTTTTCCAGCGATGATATTTTTTTAATAATTCGATTAACACCTCTTTTTGCGGAAGGCTGCCGAGTATTGAGAAAAACGGTTTTTCTTTTTCCGCTCCGGTTATTAGCAAAGAGTTTTCCAAAAGAGATATGTTAAAATCATATTTTTTGCGAAACAGATAAAGATTCGCAAAAGCGAAAGAAGACGCATTGGTTTTAGATTTGAGAATTATGTTTTGAACCGGCTCCTGTAAGTTTAAGCTTACAGGAGCAAAGTTTGGATAAAGGAGAAGCATTTATGCAAATTTACAAAACTACACCTTAAACTGGGCAATCGTCTGTTTCAGTTCTTCGGCGATTTTTGCCAAATCATTTGCACTCTGGTTCACTTGGCCTGCACCTTGCGCGCTTTCCTTGGCTGCTTTGCTCATACCAACGGCATTGTGGCTGACATTGGTTGCACCCTTGGCCACTTCACCTGCGTTGCGACTTATATCGTTTGCACCCTTGGCTACTTCGCCTATGGCACTTGCTACACGCTTTGAACCTGTGTTCGCTTGTGCAACATTGCTCGCTATCTCGTTGCTGGCCTTGGTTTGCTGGCTCACGTGGCCGGATATGGCCACGATAGACAAATTGATTTTCTCTATTATGTCCGAAACTTTCTTAATCACATCAACCGCAGCGTTGGTGCCGGTTTGAATGCCCTCTATGCGGCGGGCAATGTCGTCTGCGCTTGTGGCACTCTGGTTCGCAAGTTCCTTGATTTCACCTGCTACAACCGCAAAGCCTTTACCGGCCTCACCCGCAGATGCCGCTTCAATAGTGGCGTTCAATGCCAAAAGATTGGTTTTATCCGCTATTTTCTTTATCACATCGGTTACCTGGCCTATCTCTTTGGCGGCTACGCCGAGTTTGTTCATCGCGCTTGTTGCATCTGCGGATTTGTTTGTTGCATCCGTTGCAATTTCACGAACCTCGCTTGTATTGCTGGCTATCTGATTTATGCTCGCGCTCATCTCTTCTATTGCACTGGCGATGGTGTTCATGTTTGTACTCATCTGCTCTGCAGCACCGGCTACTTCGTTTGCGTTAACGCTTGCCTCTTCCGTTGCGCTCACCATTGCGTTTATATTTACAGCCATTTCTTCGGCAGTGCTGGCTACCGTATTGCTCTGGTTAACGGTTTCCTCTGCACCGCTTGCCAACTGTCTGCTTACTGCGGAAAGTTCTTCCGATGAGCCGGCCAAGGTATCCGAATTTAGACGCATACCCTTGAGAACGGTGCGAAATTTGGATGACAAAGAATCCTGTGCCTTTCCCAGTTCTCCAAGCTCATCTTTGCGGTCAAAGTTGACGGCTGTGGTTAAATCACCGGCTTCCACTGCTTTGACATCATCTACAATAATCTTTAGCGGACGCGTAATGGAAAAGGTCATGTATAGACCTATAATCAATGAGATCACAAAAATCACGACTAAAAAGCTTATTGCAACTGTTATTGCATTGTTTGCCTTCTCTGTATTTTCATTCGACATTTCTAGTGCACTCTTAATTTTCATATCAGAAATCTCGTTCACTAAACCCGCCATGTCTTTAGCGGCATTGTTCAAGTCTGGCGTAAAATCAGAGGGTCCGTTTTTATCTACGAGTTCTACATAATCCCCCGATGCCTTAATATATCTATCTATCGCTTCTCCCAAAGCCTTAGCTTTGTTTCTTACATCGTCCGAAAGAGCTGTTCTTGTTAAATCTTCTACATCTTCCATTAATCCCTTACGGTGTGTGTTTATACTCTCTAACATAGCACGGCGTTCATCCGATGTTTTTGCCAAAGCGATATTGCGGACATATATCCGCATTAGAGCTGATTCTCCGTTGGTGCCTATTAACGTAGCCAAAGGTTGCGCACCTCTTTCATATAAAGTAGTGTCCCTATCGTCCATGCCTTGCATTGTGACAATGAGATATATACCCAAAATTGCCGTTAACAAAGAAACGAGCAGGAAAGAGCATACCAATTTCACGCCGATTTTGATGTTTTTCATCTTCTTCTCCTAGAGGATAGGGCTAATTGCGCTAAAAATAGAAAAATAATTGTTATTTGTCAACTATTTTTTTTAATTGTGCCCGTTTTTTAAATTTTTATCGCTTTTTTGTCATTTCTCCGCTATTTTACTATGCTAAAATATTCGCCGATTGCCTTAATGCCTTGTTCAATTTGCTCAAGCGTTGCATTTGAAAAGTTTAGCCTCATTGTGTTTTTGCCGCTGCCGTCCGGGAAAAAGTGCGCACCCGGCAAATACGCTACGCCAAGATCAACTACTTCCCTAAAAGCGGCGAGCAGGTCGCGGCCGTCATCAAAATAACCCCATACATACAAGCCACCGTGAGGGGTTTGGTATTTAAACGACTTTGGAAAATACTTGTCAATGCATTTTACCATCTGATCACGCTTCTCTTTATATATCGGGATAATATTTTTTAAATGTTCGGCCAAGTTGTTTTTAAGGAATTCCGCTACTACAAGCTGGCTTATAGATGAGGAACAAACATCCGTTGACTGTTTGGATATGTTAAACCGCCCGATTATCGCGGGATTTGCAACTGCTACCGCAATGCGCATGGACGGAGCGATGATTTTGGAGAAACTTGCCAAATAAACCACGTTTTCAATTTTGTCAAAACATTTAACGGAGGGCACCGCTTTTCCTTCAAAGCGTATTTCCGAATACGGGTCGTCTTCTAAAATCATCACCTCGTATTTTGTGGTGATTTCGGCAATTTTTTGGCGGTTTTCCGCACTGTAAGTGCCGCCCGTGGGGTTGCCGAATGTAGGGACTACGTATAAAAATTTGGGTTTGCACGCTTTGATTTTTTCTTCAAGGTCTGCTAAGTCAAGCCCGTCATTATCGGAATTTACCCCTACCGCTTTTCCTTCATAAGTTTGGATAATCTGCAAGGTGGATAAATAAGTCGGATTTTCCACCAGCACCGTGTCTCCCTTGTTCACAAAGGTCTTGCACATGAATTCAATGCCTTGCTGCCCACCGGAGAGAATAATCATATTTTGCAACTCGGCATTAATCCCTTTATATTCGGGCAGGAATTTCTTTAATTGCTCCAGCAACAACGCTTTGCCGAACGTGGATTCGTACTGGAGGCATTCTATAACGCCGTATTTTGATATTATATTTTGCAAAATTCCATCAATCTGTTTTGAAGGCAGGGTGAGCGTAGCGGGCATTCCACCGGCAAAAGAGATAATCCCTCCCTTCTTTAAAAGTTCAAATATTTCCCGTATCGCGCTACCATGAACGCTTTTTAATCTATCGCTGATTTCATATTCCATGCAGGGGAATATAGGAAAATAGACGGATAATTATTTTGGAAGCATTCCCTCCATTAACGGCGTGCCTGTGCAACGTTGCGTTGCACAATATTTGTCTGAACCCCGATGTCCCCGATTTTTAGGATTTATGGGATTTCACCATTTTATGTTCCCCCATCGGGAATAAGTTTACCCGCAGACTTGGTAAGGCTTTTGTAGATGGGCGTTTTTAATGAAATGCGGGAAAATCCTTTTCATCGGGGGTATCGGGGTTCAGACAATAGGAAAATTTCTACATTCCCTCTGAGGCTATTATGAGCAGTAAAGAATTGGCACATGTTTTGTTGGATAAGGTTCCTGATGGTAAAATCATGGAAGTTGTGGATTTTATGTTATTTATTTATGGTAGAAATAAAAGTGAGTTTGATGATTTGCTTTCTGTTTCTGAAAATACTTTAGATTTTTGGGATAATAAAGAGGATGAGGTATGGGATAAAAAAGAGACCTATACTTGTATTGTCTAACAATGAACATAATCTAACGAATAGAGATATAATAGTTATTGCTATAACTTCAAACTTGCAGCAGAAAGGCATAAAGATTTCAAATAATAATTTATCAGATGGGTTTTTGCCAAAAACTTCCGTAATTAAAATAGATAAGGTATATACTTTGGATGCCAGCATAGCAATAAAAAAGATTGGAAAGGTTAACGAGGCAATTTTATCAAATACTTTTAATGAATTTGTGAAATTGATTTCACCGAAATAACGAATGTTGCGCCGTGCCTTATTCCCCACGAAACGCTGAAATCCCCTAAATCCTTTTCATCGTGGCCATCGGGGTTCTGACAAAATGGCACCCCGACGTCGCAAATGCACCACACCGTT
>LIUH01000179.1:10784-14514 GCA_001462225.1 Fibrobacteria bacterium GUT31
AATGCACCACACCGTTCCGTAGAGACGGATAATTATCCGTCTCTACAACGACGTGGCGAACAACGACGTTGTGCAACAACGTCGCATACAACAACATTGCACATAAACGCAAATTTCGTGGCAAATATGGCACACATCGCGGCGAATGGGGCGACCGTGAAGGTCGTCCCTACGGCGTTGGGTGGGGGCGCGATTGGGGGCACCGTGCGTTAATTGTGTTAATGGTGCGCCGCGTAGGGGCGACCTTTACGGTCGCCCCTTTTGCAACGTCGTTGCCCATTCGCAACGTCGTCGCATACAACAACATTGCACATTAACGCAAATTTCGTGGTAAAATATGGCACACATCATGGCGAATGGGCGTTGCAGACGCAACGCCCTGTGTCCGCAACGTCGTTCATTCCCCCCAATTAGTCGCAGACCCGCTGCTCAAATTAACATCCGGCCCTGCGGTGGTGTTGCGGTAGCGTGTCACGGTAGTAGTATAGTAATAAACCGCCTGACCGCCGCCCGCCGCGGTGTTGCTGTTTGCGCCTTCGCCTGAACCGTAGATGGTTCCGCCGGTTTTGGTAAAAGTCAAATCATAAGAAGAACCTTTTTGAAGATACACACCGCCGCCATCACCGGTAGCGGTATTGCCGGAAATAGTGCCGCCGTTCATGGTAAAGGTTCCAGCCCCCATCCACACGCCGCCGCCATCGCCATTTCTGTTATTTCCGGTAATGGTTCCGCCGTGCATGATAAAGGTTCCGCTATACCATGTTGTTATATTCTGAGCATTAGTGCTAGAAGCGCTCTTGAAAGCCACAGCCCTGCCCCAGCCGGTAATAGTACCGCCATCCATAGTAAAGGTTCCTCGGTAGTTAATCTCCACACCAGAGCTAGTAGAAGGAGATTCGGGAGAAGTGGGGTTACCGTGAGCAAGAACAGAACCTTCCTTCATGATAAAAGAACTGTTTGTCGTTATACTAGAAGTAGTAGTAGTAGTATAATCATTAACAAAGATCTGGCTAGTAAGCATGGTGATATTATTATCAAGGGTCAATGTTCCTCCGCGTATTTGTATATAACCGGGAGTGATTGTCCGCATTCCGCCAATGCCTTTCAATGTCAGGCTGCCTCCGGTCAACATAGGGGGAAGTGACCCCGGATAGGGAAAATCAGCGCCAAACAATAAGGTATAGGGTCCCCCAGCGGAATTGGCATTGACATAGCCAATCGCACCGGCAACGGTGCTTGCAAGCGGCTCGAGACCGCCGGTGACCGCTGTCCATTTTGCCAGCAATGTGGTATTTCCGGCAAGCTCGGTGTCAAAGTCCCAGGGAGTGCCTTCATCGTCCTTGTACCAGTAGTCAAACGTTTTTCCGCCCATTTGCCAAAACTCCGGCCAATTTTCCACATCCGCCGGGAGATCCGCATCCTTGAATAATCCTATCGGGTTAGTCGGCCATGTCGGGTCGCCGGGATTGACCGCTGTGCCGCCGGTAAACCCGTCCTCCTCTTTGGAAGCAACGCCGCCAATCAGACCGCCGTTGGCGTTATACGTAATGGTCAGGGGGTCGGGCGTCCACTGGGCGAACAGGGTCAGGTCAATATACAAAGCGGCGGCTTGGTTAAACCCGGCTCCACTGCCGTCCGCCTGCGTATTCCAGCCGGCAAAGGTATACCCGGCCCGCACCGGATCGCCCGGCATAGAACTGATAACGTTGGAGGAATTGACCGATTTTTCTTCATCCGCCGTGGCAGTGCCGTCCCACGTGCCGCCGTTTACCTTAAAGGTAACTTTGGGCGGCAGTCTGGTCAGATCCCATTCCAGATTAACCGCCTGTTCCACAATGCCGCCGATAATGGTAAACGGTTTCGTATAACGGATAATTTCATCGCCGCTGCCGTCCGCCTTGCATACCAGCATGATGAACACCGACCGGTCTGCATCCGCCGACGGAACCAGCATTTTAAACCCGTCCGTTTCAAAATTATTGTAATTGAGCGCGTTGTTATAGATTTTGTCTTTGGACAACACCACGCCGCTGGTCGTAATCACCGTAACCGTGGATTGGTCGGCTTGTATTGCGTCGGTAATGCCGGCCTCGGACAGTATCGCCGAGCCGGTAATCTTCTTGGCAATTTCGTCAATCTCTACAATCCACGGGCTATCGCTGATATTTATCCCGCCGGAGGTAAAGACTTTACGCACCCCCTGCTGCTGCCCGCCGTTTTCATGCCCAAACGCCGCGTAATAAATGGGGAACGGGAATGTAGCAAGATCAGCCACGGTAATGTCGTCGCCGTTCACTTCACTTGAAGATGCAAGATCAAAAGCAAAAGGCTCGCCATTGTCTTCATTAACGCCCGGCAGTTCAAACCAAAAGCTTACATAGCGGTCTGAACCAACCGTACTGATGGGAACCGTGCCATTGATGGAATACGTATACGAGGCATGAACGGTTTTCAGCGTTACCGCTCCAAAATCAACGCTTACTTCTTTGGGAGCAAACATATCTTCACCGGCAGCAGCCGTGCCCAAATTGACCTGGAACGATTTCGCCGCCCATGTGGGATCTCCCATTACCTTTTTCGCAAGCACAACCGCATAAATGATATTGTTTCCCGGCGTCCCCTTGGCTTCTATGGTCGGATTGCCAGCAGGTCCACTGGGAATTTGATTGCCGCCCAAGAATTGCGTAAGCGCGGCATCGGCATACGCATAAATCCGCAAATCTAAATCGTCGCTGCCGTCAATGGTAAGATTGCTTATGTTAAACTTGACCCATCGGTCGCCACCGGCACCGGGGACAGGCAGCAGCGTTATGTTCTGCACAGGTGTGCCCGCTACCCCGGTCTCGGGGACAAAGGCGTAGGAGGTGTCCAAGTACCCCGGAGCCGAGACGGTGATGGTCCAGCTCCCGGCAATCGTTCTTTCCAGCACCGAGCCGGCGTTTCCGTTCAAGAACGCCACATCAATGTTAAGCCCGCCGCCACTGTGCGCCAGCCGTGTCGCGAATGCGTTTCCACCCGCTCCCTTCACGGACAGCAGGTAAACGCCAGCCTTGACATCATGGTGCGAAATGCTCGCTGCTGAAGCCGCCGCCTTGCCCCGCATAATCTGCTTGCCGTTCAGCGAATACAAAGCAATGTCCGTGCTACCGAAAGCCCGCGCCAGCTCAAGGGATATTTTCCCCCTATGGAAGTGCATAGCGGGGCTTTGCACCTTGCCCTGCCTCGCCAAAGAGATGTTCTCCGCATCAACGATGATGTAGAGGGTGTCAGTCTTGTCCTTGTCGAGCGATGCTGTGGCCTTTTCAACACCATTGAGTTTAGCCGTGGCTGTAGCATTGACGTTGACACTGAACGGCACGTAGGCCGTATCCTTGTCTTGTGCAAATGAGTTAGCCGTGAATAGGGTCGCCAATGCGGCCGCTAGCGAAAAAAATTTGATTTTTTTCATGTGATGTCTCCTATTTTGGGGGAAAAGGCTTTTTCCAAAGGCTTACGCAGGGTGTTTCCTAAAAAACACCCTCTCCCTGCGGCTCGAAGCTGAAATTTTGCGGCCTTACAGAGCTTTCCTTTGCCTGCAGGCTATCCTTTTATGGGTATCAGGCCTCCGCGGGAAGCTCCTGCCCGGAATGACAGGAACCCAGCGGCTGGCTATGCGGTCTATAAGCTTCTGCAGCAGAACAACCCTCTTGAAGGCATCCTCCTCAAAAAGAATCATTATCAGGTTGTCCTT
>LIUH01000179.1:14556-22900 GCA_001462225.1 Fibrobacteria bacterium GUT31
GGTCTATAAGCTTCTGCAGCAGAACAACCCTCTTGAGCCGCTTGAAAGGGACACTTTAACCACACGCACATCGCATCCAAGCACCTGAATGGTGAAATCGCGCTCCGGGCAGAAGCCCTGGGGGACGCGCATGAGATACTTGAATCCGTGGTCGCTCATTATGCCAAATCATGTTCATGGAATAATTGAAATAACGGAACGAACAGTTGCGATTGGGAATATTATTGGATATTTTAAATTCAAAACGACAAAAATGATAAATTTGCCTGAAAAACTATGGCACCGCAATTATTGGGAACACATAATACGCAACAACCCGATTTTGTGGGGTAAAAAATGTTCAGTGTAAATCTAGAAAACGTTGTTATTCGCTTGGGTATAGGGTTTAGGGTTTGGGGATTATTCAACATAAAACGCGTAATTTGGCGAATAATTGAGGTTTTTCCATACCCTATACCCCATACCCCAAACCCAAGCATTGAGTTAATCAACGTTAACTTAACTTTTCCTTAACATTTTCTTAACGTTTTGCAAGAAAAAATGTAGTTTTAGGATATGATGTATAAATTGCTGCTTTTGCTTGTATTTTGGGTATTTGTTTCATGCTCTTCCAGTGATGATCCTAGCGAAGAACCCGGCAACGTTAGCTGGACGCCTTTTGATAATTCCGGCGAGCAATTGACGCCAAGCCCTAGTCTGGAAGAATTAGAGTTAAACCCCGCAAATGTTATTAAAATTACATATAATAGCGTAAGCACTCCAGAAATAGACAAACCGGCAACGGCAAGCGAGGTTCAAATAGACACAGACGGACAAAATGTGGTTGTGAGGATTCCAGATGCAACAATAGTGGAATATAATTTGGTTTTGAAAGGAACCACCGGCAACGGCTCGCTCAAAATTTATGGCGATGTTAAAAAAAACCTTTACTTAAACGGCGTGAGCATCACAAACAACAATGGTCCGGCGATAAATATCCAAAAAAGCAAAAAAGTTAATGTTCACTTGATTAACGGCACAAATAATTTTTTGTCCGATGGGCCGGCATATTCCAACATACCGGCAGGGGAAGATGCAAAAGGCACATTTTTTAGCGAAGGCGAACTCAATTTTACCGGTAGCGGCACTCTGGAAGTGCGTGGAAAGGCTAAACACGCAATAGCAGTTGATAACGATTTTGGAATAGATAACGGAAAAATAATTGTAAGCGAGGCTAAAAGCGATGGCATTCATGCAAACGATGAAATTAAAGTAAAAGGCGGATTTTTGAAAATCACAAGCGTAGGCGATGCCATTCAGAACGAAATCGCAAACTCTATAGAAATTATCGGCGGAAAAATTGCCGCCACAACCACAGGCGTAAAATCCCACGGGATAACAAGCGAAGGCACCATCTCCATAAATGATAATGCCATAATTCAAATAAGCGTTTCGGGCAACGGCTCAAAGGGAATAAAATCAACCGGTTATACGAAAATTTTAGGCGGAACCACGGCAATACTGGCAAACGGGGCACAAGATAATAATAATGCAGACACAAGCACCGCCGCCGGAATAAAGGTGGATGATAACTTATATATTGATGGCGGAAATTTAACTATAAAAAGCCCCGGAAGCAAGGCAAAGGGAATAAACGTGAGCGTAGATATTGAAATGACGAAAGGCATTGTTGATATTGAAGCAGACGATGACGGCATAAAAGTACACGGTACTTTGAAAATGAGCGGCGGAAGTATTTCTGTTGCATCAAGGAAAAGCGATAATATAGATGGAACAATACAAAAAACCGGAGGCACTATAAATGGTAATTGATCTTAAAGCTGCGCTTTTTCAAAATTCTCTGCAGGGCTTTTCACACTCTTCTCTTGAAGAGTCCAAGGCGATGTCTTTTTTAAATCGCTTTGATACCAAATTTGTTTTAAAAACCGAGAGTGCTCTTAATTTTTTGGAAAATATTAAAAACGATTATTCCATACTTGATATAAACGATAGCGTTATTCAAAGCTACAAAACGGTTTATTTTGACACCCCGGATTTACTCTGCTTTAACCTGCACCACAACAAAAGGGCAAAGAGGTTCAAATTCCGCACTCGGCAATACATGAGCAACGGGAAAATTTTCAATGAAATAAAGCAAAAGTTAAATACCGGGAAAACAATTAAATTCCGCCAGCGCAGAGATAGAATAAATGAAAGCACCCCGGATATCCCAATATTGCAAAACATTGCTGACTTTGATAGCGGCTTTTCGTTTTTGATGCAAAACAACGGATATGATGTTGGAAATTTAACTCCGTCCCTATTTGTTTTCTTTAACCGCATAACGCTTTTGAACAAACACTTCCCCGAAAGAATGACACTTGACTTCGGTTTGAGATACAGTTACAATAACGAAGAATTCATATTGAGCGATACCTCAATAGTTGAACTGAAAAGGGAAAGAAGCCCGGAAAAAACGGCTTCGCAGGATTTTTTCCGCAAAATTCACAAAAATCCCGGCAGTTTTTCCAAATATGCAATCGGAGTTGCATTAACGCACAATGAAGCTAAAAAAAATCGCTTTTTGCCGAGAATAAAAAGTTTATCCTATGAAAGGAGTGTTGTATGAACATTTTTATAAGCACAGAAGACTGGAGTTTTATTTATTCGCTTTGCATTCGCTTTGCGGTAAATATACTATTCGCTTACGTTTTGATTTGCGGGATATACGCAAAAGAGCATCGCATAAAAGAGTATTCTTTTAGCTTTTTTATATCCAATATTCTGATTTTCATGGTGACCTCGCTCCTCGCCTCTGTGAAAGTTAAAACGGGTTTTGCATTCGGTTTGTTTGCCATACTCTCAATACTTCGCTACAGAACGGAGCAAATACAAATTCGTGAAATGACATTCCTTTTTGCCTCCATAATTCTGGGTGTTATGAATTCGCTTGCCACCGATGAGCTTCCGTTGCTCGCTGTTCTTTTGGCAGATGTAATGCTGTGTGCAAGCATGTTTGTTTGCGAGAAAGCTTTTATGGGCAAAGTCGATTCCGTGGTTTTGGTAT
Source organism: Fibrobacteria bacterium GUT31 (assembly GCA_001462225.1). Classification (GTDB taxonomy): domain Bacteria; phylum Fibrobacterota; class Fibrobacteria; order Fibrobacterales; family Fibrobacteraceae; genus Fibrimonas. The sequence goes on from LIUH01000179.1 coordinate 17,603, forward strand.
ATGATAACACTAAGCTGCTCGCAAAAGGAAAAAAACAGGAACTCTTTGATGATATAAAAAACCGTTTTGGCTACGATGTTCTTAAAGTTGCTATAATGGAAATGAGTTATTTAACGGACAGTGCAAAAGTTAAACTGGTTTATAAGAGAGTATAAAAATGCGGTTTTGCACTTTAATTTTGGGCTTATTTCTAGTGGTTGCGGCTGTTGCTGCAAAACCGGAAAAGCCGGCCAAGTCCGAAAAAGCGGCCAAGGCAGACACCACTGCTTCCGTAGAAAGGGATGAATTTAAGATAAGCGGAGTTTTAGAAGCGGGTCTTGATATAAACAACAAGGTGAACAAAAAGGAAACCGATTACAATAGAATTGGCTATGGAAAAATTGAAATTTCCGCTCGCCCGGTAAAAAAGGTGAGAGCGGAATTCGGCTTTGAATACAAAGACCGAGACTCTGCGATGACAATAGACAAGCTCTATGCTCAATACAACTTTGCCGATTTTGGCGGTGTGCGCATTGGCTATATGAAAAAGTCTTTTGGCTTGGAAGAACGCTCCGGGGTAGAGGATCGTTATTTTCACAAGCGTTCCATAGTAAACGATGGCATGGAAGAGGTCGCAGCTAATCTTTTGAAACACGATTTAACCTTCCAGTATCGCCACAAAATAGGTGAAAGCTGGCGTTTGGTAGGAGGAATTTCTTGGGCGGCGGATTCTGTATATGGCAGTGGTGTTTCTTGGGATCCAACTAGGTTCCATCAAAATTATTACCAGAACTACAGCGTTGAATACGAAGATTCAACCAAAAATTTGATTTTAGCCGGCATAATAGGGCATTATACGCATCCGGCTTACGATTTAACCGCATGGGCTACTTCGCTTTCCTTTAAGTATAAGGCACGCATTTTTGTGAGCGAAACAGAGCTTACTTTCGGCAATAAGCCTATAGAATATCTTGACGATGAGAGGGCATGCTTTTGGGGCGCAAGGGTGCAGGAATATTTTCCCCTGGGAACCGGGCTTAAAACTTTACGGCAGGTGATTCCCGTGGCAGAGGTGGCTCTTTATTCCAAAGATATGGATAGCGATTTTGATGATTTTGATGCCCAATTAAGGGCGGGTTTAACACTAGGTTTTGCAAAAAATTCAGCGTTCCAGTGGAGAAACACCTACGGAACGGTTTTGAGAGTAATTGATGGAAAAAAAGAACTGAGGCGGCGCAGATTTGACAGCGAAGCCGTGGTTATTTTTTAGGATTTTTAACAGGGAGGTACTTATGAAGTACAATACATTAAAATTTACGCTGGCGGCAATAGCCTGCCTGAGCGTTTTTTCATTTGCGCAAATTGCTGAACTCAGGATCACTACGCAAAACAATGCACAGCCGCAGGATAAATCCGGCGGTAGTTGCGGTGGCGGCGGTGGTTGGGGCATGAGCCAAACCCATAAATTCGATTATATTGCCGTGACAAAAGTTCAACTGTCGGGTGCAAGCAACCCTCAGCATAATTTCACCAGAAACACGACTGCCGATTCCTTAAGACTGCGTGGAAATTCTACCGCAACCGCAGCAAAAAAACCATATAGGATAAAATTCGGAGAAAAAATATCTCTCTTTGGCTATGAGGAAGCCAAAAGCTGGGTTCTGCTTGCTAACTTCTACGATGGCACATTCGCGCTGAACGCCATGGCCTTTGAACTGGGCAAGCGTTTGGGAATTACTGCACCTAAGTATGAGTTCGTGAATTTATATATAAATGAGCAGTATATGGGCATTTACCAGCTTACGCAGCAAATTCAGTCTAACAAAGGCATTGTGAATGTAAAGGAGAAAACCGGCGGATGGCTTGTGGAGTTTGACTACCACGACCCGGCATCGGATGAATGTTTGAGTTATTTTACCACAGGCAGCAACAGATACAATTTGACCACATTCATAAAAGCACCTGAGTTAGATGAAATGGCAAACCCAAATGATTCAACCCAGCTTCGCTTTGTGAAAAACGATATTTTTGCACTGGTTAATAAAATGGCCGAAGGTTCTTTCCCGGGCAGTGGCTATCGCGACTTGATAGACCTTGAGAGTTTTGCCAAATATGTGCTTATTCAGTTGGTTATGGATAATTTTGACTTCAACAGCAAAACACAAGACGGATTTTTGCCGGGTTCAAATTTCGTGCACAGAATAGACAACTGCGAAAAAATCAAAGCCGGGCCTCTTTGGGACTTTGACTTAGCTGCGGGCGTACAGAATACTCAAGGTGGCGGTATTTGGGGTGGCCCTGTAGGAGGTGGTTTTCCAGCGCACTACCAGTCTTACCAAGATTCGGTAATACCAAGACACGCATTCTACAGCAGGCTTTGGCAAGACCCGGTTTTCAAAGCCAAATACAAAAAAGCCTGGGATACGTATAAATCGGATTTTGAAGCCATGACCAGCGTTATAAATAGCATACAAACAAAATTGTCAAGCAGCATTACGGGCAAAGGAACCAATACATGGGCCAACAATTCGATGATGGGAAGTGCCACCCTCACTGCTCAACAATTTGAGACCGAAGTCAATGGTCTTAAAACCTGGTGGACTCAACGCCTTAATTGGGTAAACCAGTACTTAAACAATTTAAACATCAACACCAGCGCAGACATTCCGGAATCTACTCCCACCTGCACCGTAGTCAGCAGCAGTAGCGGCGGTGGAACCAGCAGCAGTTCAAATACCGGTTCGGCCACACTAACTTGTACCAATCTTCAATCAAACGTCGCAAAAGGCGGCGTTATCACTACGCCTACTTTGACATGCTCCAATGGCAGTACCGCATCCGACGCAAACTGGTTTGGCGGGCCGACAAGTACCGGCGGTTGGAATGCGGGTATCAATGGTTGGCAGGTGAGCGAAGGCACTCAAACCACCGGTTATACCATAAGCGTAACAGCCCAATGCGGATCTGTTTCAGGTTTAAATGCTAATTGCGGTACCGTAAGCGTTGGAACTACACCAATAGTACTTAGGCAAATTTCCGGCGGCAACGGTATTTTGGCTATCAAAAACGGCGTAAATTTGCAGGTTCAAAAAAATGCTCGCTTGGATATTTACAACCTGAACGGCAAATTGGAAAAAACCATGAACTTCGCAAACGGAGTTTATAACGTTCCGCTCACTGATTTGCCAAAAGGCATGTATGTTGTGAAAGCAAAATTCGGCAGCGAAGGAAAAACTATAAAGGTATCGGTTTACTAAAATACTCTATAGTTTGCGCTAGCCCTTCATCAAGGTTTACCTTGGGTTCCCAATTCAGAACTTTCTTCGCTTGGGAAATATCGGGTTTGCGTTGCTTAGGGTCGTCGCTGGGCAACGGCAGTGTTATTATTTTGCTTTTGCTGCCCGTTAATTTGATAACTTTTTCTGCGAGTTCCAAAATTGTGAATTCCCCCGGATTGCCTATATTTATAGGGCCAATGCTCTCCGTTTGCTCCATCGTGCTTAATATGGCTTCTATCAAGTCGCTTGCAAAACAGAAAGAGCGAGTTTGCGAGCCATCGCCGTAAACCGTTATGTCTTTATTTTGGAGAGCCTGCATTATGAAATTTGAAACCACTCTGCCGTCATTTGGGTGCATTCTCGGGCCGTATGTGTTGAATATGCGAACAATGCGAATATCAACCTTGTTTTGGCGGTGATAGTCCATAAAAAGGGTTTCGGCAACCCGTTTGCCCTCATCGTAGCAACTGCGAATGCCTATCGGGTTCACATTACCCCAATACTCCTCCGTTTGCGGATGCACAGTTGGATCCCCGTAAACCTCGCTGGTGCTCGCTTGCAAAATTCTCGCTTTTACCCTTTTGGCAAGCCCAAGCATATTCACCGAACCGAGCAAACTGGTTTTAATGGTTTTCACAGGATTGTACTGATAATGCACCGGCGAAGCCGGGCAAGCGAGGTTGTAAATTCTATCAACCTCCAGCAAAATGGGCAACGTAATATCATGGCGAACCAATTCAAAACGCGGATTGCCAATCAAATGTTCAACATTTTTTTTGCTGCCTGTAAAATAGTTGTCAAGGCAAACAACATCGTGCCCCTGCTCAATAAGCCGGTCGCACAAGTGCGAGCCTAAAAATCCTGCTCCGCCGGTTACCAAAATACGCATAATTATTCCTCCAGAAAGCCATATTCATAAATTTTAGATTCTATTTCTTTTGAAAGCAATTCAATTTCCGTACGCAGATTTTTTAATAATTCATTGTATTTTTCATCGGAACTTTTATTGTTCATTCTGCCGTTTTTCGTTTCTTGAAAATATTCTCTAATGTCGTAAAAACTTGCATTGACATTTGCGTTTGGCTGTTTGTGGTAATATTTATAAAGCTCTTGCCCGGCTTTTAAAACTTTTTTTGCTTGCTCACTAAAAATAGGCTTGCCAAATTTCTCCGGCTCTTTTTCTTCAAATAAACTATTCTGTTTTGGCGGTTCGCACACCTGTAATATTTCTTTTCCGGCAATAAAATCGCTCATAAAATGGCTTTCAAAATTATTGCGAGCTTCTATATCCCATTCGGTAAACGGAATCCAGTGGTTTGCACCGTATTTGCTCTGAATATTATTATTGAATAGGCAATAACACAAGCAATTTCCATGGAATTTTCTGTCTTTTTTCCAAGCCTCGTTTGGGTACAAAAACTGGTCACGGTCATTATACCAGGTTGCGGGAATAACTTTGCGAACAGCAAAATAAACGGCAATGGTTATCAAATTGTTTTTTGTTATAACGGTATGCCTGCCGCCAGCCTTTTTTTTCCTTCCAATAGAATTGATAAACAATGCATTTTGGTTCTGAAAATCATTGCCAATTGAGTTTAAATTCCCAATTTCCATCTCGTGTTTTGAATATTTTAACTCGTCCAACATATCACTTATGAATTTACGATTGTCGTAGGAGCAAAACAATTTTTTCCCTACTTTCTTAAAACCTTTTTTTGAAGTTTCATCCGGAACAAAAATATCCGCCTTTGTTTTTTTGAAAATACTTTTCTTGCTCAAATCCCAAATTTTAAAGCCTATAGGAAAATCACCTGTTACATTATCAAAAGAATCTGCAGGAACTATAAAACACTTTTCAAGTTTCGCCTTAAAAAAATTCCTGAAATCCGCAAAGTTCGGAGCAGCAAGTGATTTTAATTTTGAAAATTCTGCAATTTTGCAATCAGGAATTTCGCTATATATTCTTGCCAAAAATTGTGCAAAAATTTCTGCACTGGCTTTTCCCAATACTTGCTGATATTCTTTGTGTATCTCGGTTTTC
>LIUH01000180.1 GCA_001462225.1 Fibrobacteria bacterium GUT31
AAAACCCTTGCCGGCTTCGCCTGCACTCGCCGCTTCAATGGTTGCGTTAAGGGCAAGCAAATTCGTTTTGTCCGCTATGCTTTTGATAACATCGGTAACTTTGCCGATTTCCTTTGCCGCAGCACCGAGTTTGCTCATTACATCGGTTGCATCGTTGGATTTTGCCGTTGCATCTCCAGCCACCTTGCGGGCTTCGCCGGCATTGCTCGCTATTTGGCTTATGCTTGCGCTCATCTCTTCAACAGCACTGGCTATTGTATTCATATTTGTGCTCATCTGCTCTGCGGCACCGGCCACCTCATTAGCGTTAACAGAAGCCTCTTCTGCGCCGCTTGCCATTGCATTTATATTCACCGCCATTTGCTCCGTTGTGCTCGCAACGGTATTGCTTTGAGCTACGGCCTCTTCCGAGCCGCTCGCTAACTGCTTGCTAACGGCGGATAATTCCTCGGAAACGGAGGCTAAAGAGACTACGGTCTTTTTCACCTCGCCTATGGGGGTTCTAAGAGCCTCCATAAGCTTATTGAAATAGCGGGCTAAATCCCCGACCTCGTCTTTGGATTGAACCTTGATGCTCTGCGTGAGGTCGCCTTCGCCTTCGGAAATGTCTTTTAGGGTTTCCGTTACCTTAACGATGGGTTTAATCACGCCGCTCAGGACAACAAAAAGTATTATTGAAGATACAATTACGGCAAGCAATGCAATGATAACTGCATTTTTGGTTGCAGACCGTATGGGGGCCAAAATATGGTCCTCGGATATAACCACCATTACCGACCATGTAGTACCGGAAGTGCCGAGGGTGAAAGGGAGAACAACAAGTTCCACTTTTGAATCCAGCACGGGTGAATATGTATTTAACTGGTATTCTTGCCCTTCTTTAACGGCAAGATTAGCGGCATCGGCATATTCGCCGAATATTGTTTCGGCATCTTTTAACGTTTTGCCTACCCGATCCGGCACCTTGTGCCCCAGAATAAACCCGTTGCTGGAAAAAACTGTTAAAGCGGCAATTTCCGGATTGTCTTTCATCACTTGCTGAACTGCGGGCTGTATCACAGACAAGTCCAAAAGATAGCCGACACCGCCTACCGTTTCTTTAGTGCGCGGATTGACTATAGGAACCATCAATCTGAGCAAAAGATAGTCTTTTCCGCCCATATTTCTGATAATGGGCTGCTCTACTCTGTCATTCTTTGAGTTGGGGCCGTTGATATAAGCCATTGAAGGGTCAACATCTCCGGTAGCGCGGATTTGCAGATTTCCGGTTTCCCTGGTATAAGTTGTGGCATATTGCCCGGTAGGGGTAGAGCCGGGCCTGCCTATGTATTTAGCGTCCATGCTGTCGATGGCGTTGGGTTTCCAAACGGAGTATAATTGAAGAATATATGGGTCTGCAGTTATGACTCCCTTCAGCATATCATCAAGGCGGTCCCGTCTGGTTTCCGCCGGCATATTCTCATATTCCCCCATTACTTCTGCGAGAACATGCAGTGCTCGCAAACGGCTATCTTCCCGCCCTTTCCAATATGTAGCTTGGTCAGCCGCAAGATATCTAATCCCCTGGATGCTGAGATTGCGGCTCATGCTAGACATTTCATTGACCAGCAATACGGCGATTCCGGTTGCTACAACCACTAAAATGGCTGTTACAAGTAGGCTTAATTTGGCTTTGAGTTTCATTTGTCTAAATCTCCTCTGTCTATTGGATAATTGTAATGTAGAAATTTCTATATTGCGCAGCTATGGCTGTATCTCGTAATCGCTATCTTCGTTATACCTTTGTCGCGACGCTTATTGTTTCAATTCTTCTCATTTTATATGTTCTTTTTACGATTTATATCTTGCCCGGTATTATCAAATCGTATTTGGAAAGAAAAGCGGTGGAGCTGGTTGGGGGTGAAGCTCACGCAAACGTAGTGGAAACGCAGCTTTTTGCATTAGCGTTCACAGTGAAGGATTTTTCCGTTGCAAATGAAACCGTTAAATTAACTTGGGATTCTTTGCATATTGATGCGCAGTTGCGCTCCATACCTAAGCGGAGCATATTTTTAAATGAGCTGCGTATTCACGGGTTGCAAGTTACGCTCAAAATAGACGGAAAATCTTCGGTTTCACAGTTGGAGTTTGCAACTCAGGCTTTCTTGGAGCGGGCCAATGAGCCTTTGTACATTGAACGCTTTACCATACAAAACGGCTCTTTGGAAATTATAGACGAACGTGCTGAAAAAGAAAATCGGTTTATGATTAAGCCCATTTCTTTTTCTTTGGAAAAATTCTCAACACAGTATTCGGCAGAGCAAGGCAATAATTACAATTTGCAATTTACGGGTTTGAACGGGGGATTTTTCCGGTGGAACGGCAATTTGCAATGGAAGCCTTTTCTCTCCGAAGGGGAAATGGAAATTCGCGGCTTAGATATAACCCAATTACGCGATTTTTATCAAAAGCACTTGCCTTTTGTGTTGCAAAAAGGTTCATTGGATTTACGCACAAGTTATCGCTTAACGGAAGAACCCGAATTGGGCTTTGAACTGAAAGATGCGAAACTGGTACTGAACAAACCTGTCTTGCTTGCCGATAGTTCCAGATTTACAATGCAAACATCTTCCATTCAATTGGGGACTTTGCAGGTTTCCTCGCTTAATCGCACCATTTTTGCCAATAATATCATATTAGACTCCGTAAATGCAAACTATTCTTTTCTTAGCATTCCGAATCCCGACAATAAACTGTTTGAGTTTATGCGTCACAATGCGAATGCGCCGGATTCCGCAGACGCAAACATATTCAGCACGTTTTTGCGAAAAATCACAAATTTGCCGCGTTGGCAAATTCGGATAGATTCCGTGCAAACAAAGCAAGCGCATATAGAGTTTATAGATTCCGTAATAGCATCGCCGGCTATTGCGCATAGCCTGAACGTGGAGCAATTGCTTTTAACCGGAATTGCCAATCGGGCCGATAATTCCGTTAATATTTATTGTTTATCTTCGCTTAACAATTCCGGAAAATTGAATTTCCAAGGGGCGGCGCATATGTTTCCGTTGTATGTAAACGGAACATTTGACATAAAAGATTTTTCTTTGACGGATTTCCAAAATTATCTGGAGCAAGTCTCATGGCTGACTTTACGCCGGGGGCGGATGGACGGAGTTGTAAATATGCGTTGGCTTCCTTCAACGGATTCTTTGCCGGACACTTTGCTTTTAGCGGGCAATGTGGAAATAGATAGTTTGCGTCTATTGGGCAAAGACAATAACGATTTAGTGAGCATGCAACAAATGGATATTAAAGATTTGGATATAATGTTTGCTCCTCGCCGGCGTTTGCAAATAGGTAAAGTTAATGTCCAATCGCCGGTTGCGCATTTAGCGCTAAAGGCCAATTCAGGCACTAATTTTTCTCAAATAATGAAACAAAAAACAAAATCCGGAAATGCGCAAAGCAAAGATATGCCTTTGAATATCAATCAAATTAATATTAACAGGGGTGTGGTGTATTTTGCGGATAAAAGCCCGGCAACGCCTTTTTCTTACCATGTGACAGCAGTGAATGGCAATTTGCGAAATATTTCCAATCAAAAAAACAATGCAAGTATCTCAATGCAGGGTAAAATGGGTGGCTATGCGCCGTTTTCCATGAAAGGCTCTTTTAACTTATCGGGAAAATATCCGTATGTTAATTTCACAGCGGAAACTGCCAACCAAGATTTAGTAGTTTTTTCTCCATACTCCGGGCGCCATGCGGGTTATAAAGTTTCCAAAGGACAGATGGCTTTGCAGGTTGACTATAAAGTACAAAACAATAAAGTGAACGGCAAAAATCATATTGTTATGCAGCATTTGACTTTCGGCGAAAAAGTGGAAAGCCCGGAAGCTACTAATTTGCCGGTACGTTTGGGAGTTGCTTTATTGAGCGATAAAAATGGGGTCATAGATTTGGATGTCGCTATTGAAGGAGATTTGGATGACCCGGAATTTAGCGTAGGTAGTTTAATATGGAAAATAATAAAAAACTTGCTGGGTAAAGCGGTTTCTGCGCCGTTCAAAAGTTTAATGTCCTTGGTGGGTTCCAATTCCGATCCGGAATCCATCACCTTCGCTCCGGGTTCCGAATATTTAGATAAAACACAGATAGATGCTCTAAAAAACTTATCAAACGCATTGATGCAACGTCCACAGTTGCAACTCGATGTGCGCGGGAATGCAGACCCGGATAAAGACGGCGATGCTTTAAAAGAAGCGCAACTCCTGAAAGCACTTACGCGTAATATGCCGACCGGTTCTAAATGGACTGCCGCTTCCGTGAAAAAATCTCCTTTGCGCGATACCCTTTTCGCCTATTACAAGCGAACAGAGAAAAAAGATTGGCATTCAGTGCTGCAAAATGCCGGTTCCGGCGATATTGGAAATCAGGAAGAATTGCAGGTGCAAGCAGCCGATAAAATTTGGAATGAGTTGCTAGCTAATCAGAAATTGCCCCAAAATGCTTTACCGTATTTAGCTAATGCGCGGGCGCAGAATGTTAAGTTGGAGTTAATCAATGTAAATGCAACCTTGGGAGAACGCATTTTCGTAGTGGACGACAGCCATCTCCCCAGTCCGGTTGCGAATTTAAAAATTCGCGAGTATTAAATCAAAGGCTATCTCGCTAAAACGGCTTCTATTGTTGTTGGGCTTACTCCAAAATACGGGCTTCTATTCTGGATTTTTTTGAAATAATCAAAAATTTTACGCATCTGCATATAATATAGCAAAATATATGCAGAAAAAGTACTCTATTCACCCCCCTCTCTTCTCATAGCTCAGCACCGCCCAACCGTTGAAAATCACAGCTAATATGCAGAGCGGGTAGAATAGATGCTGCATTTCTGCAAAGGTTGCGCCTTTGAGGTAGGTTATTCGCAAAACCTGGATGAAGTATTTGAGCGGGCTTGCGTTGCTCATAAATTGCGCCCATTCGGGCATATTTTGATAGGGCGTGTATAGCCCGCTGAGGAAAATCATCGTTAGCACAAAAAAGAATATGATGAAAATAGCCTGCTGAATGGTTTGGGCGTAGTTGGAAACTATCAAACCAAAGCCGGAAAAACTTAAAATAAAAACGGCGGCAAAAAGGTAAAGCAGGGGAATTGAGCCTTTGGGCAGCATACCGTAAAAAATAAAGGCGGTGAACATACAAAGCGTAGCGACCACAAAACCGGCAGTCCAGTAAGGGATGAGTTTTGAAATTATAAACGTGAACTTGCCCACCGGGGTCACGTTCATCTGTTCGATAGTGCCGTTTTCTTTTTCGCTAACGATGTTAAGAGCGGGCAGAAAACCGCAGATTATGGCAAGCATCATGGACATAAGCGCCGGTACCATAAAAGCGCGATAGCTCAAGTCAGGGTTGAAGCGATACAGCGGGCGGATTTCATTTATTTGCCTTGAGGCGAGCTCACGGTTATAATCGGTGATGATGCTTGAAAGATACATAGACCCCATGCCGCCCTTCATGCCGTTTACGGCGTTGGCGGCAATCATAACGGATGCACTGTTTTCGCGGTTGAGCGACTGCTCAAACTGCGGAGGGATTTCCAGAATTAAGTCAGCCTCATTGCGTTCAATGCTCTTCAATGCGGAGTTGCTGTTGTCAAAGTAACCGCTTAATTTGAAAAAGCCCGATGAAGTAATTTTTTCCTCTATCTGCCGCGAGGTGGCGCTGCGGTCGTTGTCAACAACGGCAAGAGCGAGGTTTTTAATATCCATATTCGCGGTAAGCGGAAATATGGCAAGGGCGGCGAATGGCAGGATAATTACAATTCTGGGCAAAAAGCGATTTCTGATAAACTGCTTAAACTCTTTTTCCAATAAATATCTCAGCATAAGCATCCCTTTTTTATTCAATCCTCTTGTTAAACTTCTTCACGCTCACTGCTAAAAAAAACAATGCCATCGCGCTCAGGATAATCAGCTCCCGCACGATACCCGCAATGCCGACTCCTTTTATCATCACGCTTCTTGCGGCCTCGATATACCACTTTACGGGAAGTATCTGCGCAACCGCCTGCAAAGCGAGCGGCATATTCTCAATGGGGAACATCAAGCCCGAAAGCAGCATTGTCGGCATCATCATCACTACCGCCGATACGAGCATCGCGACTATTTGCGAAGGGGCTGCGATGGAAATCAGCACGCCAAGCGACAGGCACAAAAAAATAAAAATCATCGTCAAGCCGATAAGCAGGGCAAGGCTGCCAACTATCGGCACGTGCAACACGAAAACCGAAAGCAGCAGCACGGTTGCGAAACTGACCAACGACAATGCGAAATAGGGCGCGGTTTTTGACAGGATGATGGTGATGGGTTTGACGGGCGAGACGAGCAGCAGTTCCATAGAGCCGGTCTCTTTTTCGCGGGCTATGGAAATGGAAGTCATCATCGTGCAAATCAGCATAAGCACCATTCCCAACACGCCGGGGACAGTGTTGTAAGCACCTTTCATCGTGGGGTTATAGAGCAGTTTCATTTCGATGTTTATCTGCGGCGTATCGGGCGTTGTTATTTGCTGGTTTCGCATTACCGACATATTGATAATCGCAGTAGCGTAACTGGTGAGCGTCGTGGCAGTGTTGGGGTCTGAACCGTCCGTGATAAGCTGAACGGAAGCGTCGCCGAAAACCAGCACAAGCCCAACGCCGCCCGTTTTCAAAACACTTTCCGCATCCTCAATGCGGGAAAGGTAACGGTCTATGATAAAGTATTCGCTCATGGAAAGGTCGTTAACAATCTGCTGCGTAGTGGTATTGCGCAAGGGGTCGAACACCGCCACGTTCGTATTTTTGATTTCGGTGCTGATGCCGAAACCAAAGAGGATAATCATAAGAACAGGCAGCAGGAGCAGGATAATCATCGTCCACGTGTCGCGGAAGATGTATAGAAATTCCTTTTTTACGAAGGCGGCGAATTGCGAGTTTTTCAATTGTCAGCCCTCTTTGCGCTTCTCGCCAGCATTGTGAACACTTCGTCCATTGACGACGCCGCGAATTTTTGTTTAAGGTCTGACGGTGTGCCGAGGGCTTCTATCCGCCCATCTACCATTATCGATACGCGGTTGCAATATTCGGCTTCGTCCATATAGTGCGTGGTTACGAAAACGGTTATGCCGTCTGCGGCGGCCTTGTAGATAAGTTCCCAGAACTGCCGGCGGGCGGCAGGGTCAACGCCACCTGTCGGCTCGTCGAGAAATACGATGCTTGGGCGATGGATGATAGAGACCGAAAACGCCAATTTCTGTTTCCAGCCGAGCGGCAATTCCTTCACGAGCGTGTTTTTCTCGGCGGTAAAGCCAAGTGTTGCAAGCATATCGTCAATAACTTTTGGAATTTCGCGGCGTTTAACGCCGTAAATCCCGGCGTATAGGCGCATATTCTCCCAAACCTTCAAGTCTTCATAGAGCGCGAATTTCTGACTCATATAACCGATGTGTTTTTTCACCTCTTCCGATGAGCGTGAGATGTCGCAGCCCGCAACCGTTCCGCTTCCCGATGTTGGGCGGCTCAAGCCGCACAGCATTCGCATAGCGGTGGTCTTGCCCGCACCGTTCGCACCGAGAAACCCGAATATTTCGCCGCGGCTCACCTCAAAACTTATGTGGTCAACAGCCGTGAACCTGCCGAAAGTTTTTGTCAAATTGTCAACTTTTATCACCGTTGTTTTCATTCTTGACCGCTTATTAAATTCATAAGTTAGAAAAATATACAAAAACTTAAGAGGACAAATTTATGGGGCGTATCTGGCTCTTTTTTGAGCGTCTCGGATTGGGCTGCCCTCACGGGCAGCGTGTTATTTGTGAGCATTCCCGGCATTAACGGTGTGCCTGTGCAAAAAAATATGCGTGATACGATAGGGTAATGAGAATTATATTTTCTACTTTATACCTAAGATTAGGAGTTTTATTATGGCAATCAGCAGTTTGGAAACAGCTAAGCCTATATTGGCGGATACTTATTTTGGCTTTTTGAAATATTTAAAAAGAGAGCAAAAAGTACAGATAGTACATGAATTGGTTAGAGAAATTGCAGATTATCCGAGCGAACAGGAAAATTCTCTTGCTTCGGTTGACAAATTCTGCGGGGCGTGGGAGTCTGAAAAAAGCACAGAAGAAATTGCTTCGGAAATTAAAAATGCCAGATTATTCAATAGAGAAATTGAGGTTTTATAGAAATGAAAAAATATTTGTTAGATACGAATATATGTATTTTTTTATTTAAAAATAAATA
>LIUH01000181.1 GCA_001462225.1 Fibrobacteria bacterium GUT31
TCGTCACCAACGATCTCAAAGACTCTTTCCGAAAGTGTTTTTGTTTCCATGCTGTTTCACTCCTATTTTGCAGCAACCTTGTTCTGAGGGTAAATATAGAAAAAAGCAGGATAAAACACCAATAAACTGCTTGATGAATGCTGAATAACGGGTTTGGGGTATAGGGTACTTAGTCAGCCGGTTTTGTTTGCCTCGCCCTGCCCCAAAATATGCATAATGTTTTAGAAAACAATATCCAAAAAAGAACCCATCATGTATAGCGGTATTGAATACAGGTTGTTTTTTATACCGTAGTTTTTAAGCGAAGTTCTTACCGCATGGGCAGGTTTTTCCATATCCATATAAACTTTCAACGATTTTGCTCGCACATTTTCAGACGACTTCGCCTCTATAGGTACAATTTCACCGTTGTATTGCAGAACAAAATCAATCTCGGAATGCCCTTTTTCGTTTGCCCAGTACAATATAGGATTTGTAGTGAGATTTTTCAATTCTTGCAATACAAACTGCTCGGTCAAGGCTCCTTTGAAATCGTCAAATATATTCGCGTCCGGTTGCAAAAATGTTTTTATATCCACCTTGGAGTGAGCACAGAGCAAACCTATGTCCAGCATAAATAATTTGAAAATATCACGCTGCTGATATGCTATCAGAGGGATTTTTGCCGTTTCCGTTCGCATAACCTTATAAACCAAACCGGTGTTTACAAGCCAGTCCATAGCATTTTCAAATTCCGCCGCCCGCCCGCCGCTCTTGATTTCCTTGTATATAAACTTTTTCTTTTCCTTTGCCAAATGAGTCGGTATGGAATCCCATAACATTCTAACTTTGGGAATATCAACACCCTTGATGTGCTTTGAAAAATCACCCTTATAATCGTCAAGTATATCATCTTGAATTTTACGAACCTTGTGCATATCCTCAGTATCTGCGTAAGTTTTAACCGCTTTAGGCATACCGCCGACATAAAAATAAATTTTAAGCAATTTTGCAGCCAAGCCGGATAAACCCTTTATCATGCCGGAATTCAACTCCCGCAAAGTGCCGACCAGTTGCTTGCGCCCGATTGCTTCAAGAAATTCATAGAATGACATGGGATATATGGTGAGCTTATCAACCTGCCCAACGGGAAATTTGCCTGTTGCTACACCTAAAAAACTTCCTGCTGCTACTATGTGATATTCCGGAGCCTCTTCATTGAAATATTTTAACGAATCCTTTGCCCGCTGTGATTCCTGAATTTCATCAAAAATCAGCAGGGTATTTTTGGGGTCTATCTTTATTTCAAAATTGTTTTCAAGCAGGGAAATGAGGTAATGGGAATCGATGTCTTCCCCAAAAATTTGCCTCGCTTTTGCGTCCTTATCAAAATTGAGATATAAAACATTCTTGAACTCGGTTCGGCCAAATTCCTGCATAAGCCAAGTTTTGCCAACCTGCCTGGCTCCATATACCAGAAGCGGCTTGCGCTCTGCGGAATTTTTCCACTCTTTAAAAGTTTTCATAGCATAGCGTTCCATGCTTTACCCCCATATTTATGTATAAATATACAAAAATATCCGCCTAAAAGTGTGATTTTTTACATTTTTATCCGCCTAAAAATGTAATGGCAAGGTGAGCTTGCAAAGAGGATAGGGGTCAAGCCGCAACAGGTGTCGGACATGGAGAAGGGCAGAGCTCCCATAGGCAAGAAAATGGCGATGAAAATAGGCGAAGCCCTGAAAATGAATTGGAAGCATTTTCTGTAGCTTTTGAAAAACCTCATTTTTGCTTCAAAATTGCCGTTTTTTGTAAAAATTTTATTGTAAATGGGTCAATTTATCGGCAAAATAGCACATTCTGCCCTTTGCAGCGTTTTCTATATTACATTCAAGGTATATTTTATGCAGGCAAAAGAACCATTTGTAAGCTATGTCGCCGAGCCATCGGTGCTAACTGTCAAGGTATTACACCAAGACAGTATCACCGCAAATTTCAACAAAATGAGAGCCGAAGCAGCAGAGCGAGGTTTTCTCTCCGATGAAGAAATAAAAGCAGAAATATGCGCCGCACGAAAAGATATTGCGAAACGAAATAAGGTTTTTTAATGCTTGTTGTAATAGACACAAATGTTTTAGTGTCTGCTTTTTGGAAAGCCGATAGCAAACCGGCAACAATCATAAACTTTATGTTACACGGAAAAATAATTCCTTGTTATAATTCGGAAATTTTATTGGAATACAGTGAAGTTTTGAAAAGAGAAAAACTTGCTTTTAGCTTGGATAAGATTAATTGGGTAATAGATAAAATTATTGCAGTAGGAAACGAAGTCTTAGTAAAACAAAGCGATTTTCAAATGGTTGATGAGTCCGACCGTAAATTTTACGATGTAGCGAAAAATTGCGGGGCTTTTTTAATAACCGGAAATAAAAAACATTTCCCTAATGAACTTTTTATTCTTTCTCCTGCGGAATTTTTGGATAATCACATCTGAAACGTAGAGACAACCGTTAAAGCGTTGTTGTATAAAAGCGACATGGAACACAATTTTCACAAATAACCCTACAATTACCAGTTAACCATCATAACGCGAATATAATCAACGATGTAGGGGCAATACACCCTTGCGGTTGCTCCTTTCACCACGAAATTTGCCTTAAAGAGCTCGCTGCCTGTCCTAAAAATACATTTTTGAGACTTTTTTTGACAAATCCTTGACAAAAACTCTAAAATTTTCTATATTTTCTTCTGAATTTTAACCCAGAGGACGCTAGTGATAGGAGTAATAGTAAAGCCAAACGAATCTTTTGAGAAGGCTTTAAAGAGATTCACAAAATCTTGTGAGAAAAACGGCATCATTTCCGATGCAAAACAGCATCAACGCTTTGAAAAACCATCTGAAAAAAGAAAGCGTGTTCGCACGTCTGCTCGCCGCAAACTGCAAAAAGAGATTGCAGAGCAGCATAAAAAGCGTTTGTACTAGGAATTAGGAGCTGGAAATTGAGAATAGGCATCTCGCTCTTGTTTTTTATTTCTTTCTGCTTTGCGGCGGAAGCCTGGGTTAAAGGCATTGCCGGCGATGTTCATGATGGAGATACTTTCAAGTTAAAAGAGGGCGGGCAAACAATAAAAGTCCGAATGTTTGGAATAGACGCCCCGGAAATAAAGCAAGTATATGGGGAAGAATCGGGAAAAGCCCTAAGAGAACTCATAGACGGCAAGGAAATTCGCCTGCGCATTATGAATAAAGATGCCTATGGCAGAACGGTAGGGGAGCCTTGGCTCGGGGATACCCTGAATGTTTCTCTATGGATGATAAAGAACGGACATGCCTGGTGGTACAAGAGCTACAGCAAAAATCGCACGGATTTGGAAGAGGCTGAGGCCAAGGCTAAAACCCAAAAACTCGGTATTTGGGCAAACGACGAACCTACCCCTCCTTGGGAATACCGTTCCGCCGAAAAAAGCAAAAAAAAGTCAAAGAAACGCTAATGCCTCCTTTCGTAGATACCCATTGCCACATAGATACCATACTAGAGCGAACCGGCGGCTCGGCGGAGCTTTTATTTGAACAAATGGACCCTGCACCGGAGGCTATTGTTCACGTGGCTTGCGACCCGAATGATTTTAGCTGGGGCAAGGAGTTTTTATCGAAAAAAACGCTCAACGGCATTAAACTTTACGGGGCTTTTGGCGTACACCCTCTGGTGGCGGAGAAATTTTGCGAACAGGCGGAAGTTGAGATTATTGAAAATCTGAAGTTGCCTAACGTGCTTGCGCTTGGGGAAATAGGGCTTGATTACCACTACGAAAAATATAACGCCGATTTACAGAAAAAAGTGTTTTTAAGGCAATTGGAAGTAGGGTTAAAAGCCGGTTTGCCCTTTGTGTTCCACCTTAGGGAGGCAGAAGACGATGCTTTTGAGATTTTGCAGCAAATAGACGGCAAAAACATCAAAGCGCATATTCATTGCTATACCGGCACTGCAGGCTTTGCAGAGCGGGTTTTATCCTTAAAGGGAAATTACTTTTTTGGCTTCACGGGGGCGGTGACCTTTGACAAAACGGCAACAATCAGGGAAGCCGCCGCGACCATTCCTATAAATAAAATCCTGTTGGAAACCGATGCCCCCTACCTCGCTCCGGTGCCTTTTAGAGGCAAAACCTGTACCCCAGCCATGATTCCCGGCATAGCAGAGGTTTTGGCGGATATAAAGAAGGTTTCCGTTGACGAGTTGCTAAAGGTGTGCAGAAGGAATACAGAGGATATGTATGGCTTTTAATCTTCCTCTTCGTCTGGGAATAGCTTGAAAAATGCCTTTTTTTGCTCGTAAAACAGATGCAAGACCTGGTTTTGCTCAAATTGCTCCCTGTCTATGTTTTGCATAAAATAAGGCTCTAAAACAAAATTGCGGGTTGTGATTATCCTTTTTATATCCGCGGAGGCATCATCAAAATTAGACCACAAAATATATATGCTGCCAAGGGGCATTTGCGAAAAAATCGTGACATCGGCAAAAACAGCCTTATTTGCAGAAGAAGTGTCTTGAGTGTCTTGTTGGGCAAAAGACGGGGCTGTCGCAAGGCAAAAAAATGCTAAAAATACTAAAATACGCATAATAGCTAAATGTAGCAAAATAAAAAAAGGATACGCAGGCACCTCGAACTTATCAGGAGGGGAGCGATAGAGTGTCTTGAGGATTTACCACTACGTACCCCAAGCCCAAGTATAGAAATTTTTTAGGGTTTTGTCAAGGGTTTTTTAGATTGATGTTAAAAATTTATTACATTTTCCCTTTAATGTTCTTTATTATCATAGCCTCCCTACTAGCCTTAGCCTATCTAGGCTTGATGCTATACCTATGGACAGGGCTATTAGCCAAAAAAAACTACTCCCAACTCTCAACTCTCAACTCTCAACTCCCCTCCGTCTCCATAGTTATTCCCATGCGAAATGAAGAAATGTTCATAGAAGCCGCCTTAAACGCCCTGAATGCTCAAAAATACGCAGGAAAATGGGAAGCGATAATTGTGAACGACCGCTCTACGGACAAAAGCCCGGAAATAACTCGCCGTTTTTGCGAAACCCATCCGAATTTTTCGGTTATAGATATTCCGCAAGACCTGCCGCAAATAGCCTCGCCAAAAAAAAGAGCCTTGAATACAGGCTTCTTGGCCGCAAAAGGTGAATTTTTGCTAATAGCAGACGCCGATTGCATTCCTCCGCCGAATTGGTTGAATTCTATGGCTGCCTGCTATGCGAGCGGTGCATCCGTTGTGCAGGGGGCAAAGGCGAACAATGGCGGGAAAAACTTTTTGCATGCCTATCAAAGGTTGGAAACGCTTGGCTTTACCCTGATTGAAGCGGCAGGGTTTAACCGCAATAAACCGATTTTGGCCAGCTCCGCATCTCTTGGCTACAGCAGGGATTTGTTTTTTAAAAGCGGTGGTTTTGAAGGGCTTTACGATTTAGCCTCCGGCGATGATGATATGCTAATCCACAGAATGGCGAAGGTGGAGGGAACAAAGTTTGCCTATAACTGGGATACCGGCGCAATAATGCCGACCGCTCCGGCGGATTCTTGGAAGGTGCTTTTGCAACAGCGCGCCCGTTGGGGAAGCAATGGCGCAAAATACGAAAATAAGGGCTATTCCGCTTTTCTGTTCTGCATATACGCATTTTTCATATGGCTTTTGATTTCGCCGTGGTTGATGTTTTTTATGCCGATTCACTATGCCTTGCCGCTTTTTCTATGCTCTTTTTCAATAAAACTGCTGTCTGATTTTTCGCTGCTTTTTACAGGGGCAATTCGCCTGAAATCCCTGAAATTTCTATGGTGCCTGCCCCTTGTTGAGCTTATTCAAATTCCGCTTTTTGCTGCCGCCGTGCCGCTTGGGATGCTTGGGTGGTATAAGTGGAAGTAATTTTCTACTTTTATTCAAGGTGCCGAGGATATCCGTAAACAAACAGTTGTATGGGCGAGTGTTGCGAATAATTCGCATATGTGCTTATTTGCCCGTTTTTTATTTTATATGGAAAGGCCATTTAGAGCTTGCCGCCATAAACGTGAGCATAATTTTGATAACCGCTTGGTATTTGTACTTCAGGGTTCGCCAGCAAGATATAGAAAAACCCTACTATCAACTGTGGCTCTCTTTTGTCGAGGGGATTTTTGCGTTTGCGGTTATGCTTTGCATTTTCATAAGGGATTCGCTGATAGAGGACCATGAGCCTGAAAAAATGCTCGCTATAGGCTGCGTTTTGTTTTTAACCAGAGTTGTTTCCCGAACTCTATATTTGCTCTCAATGCTGCGTGAAGGAAAACCGCCTTTGACAAGCGGGTTTTGGTCTAGGGTTTCTACTTTGAGCATTAACGCAACCATGCTGGTTTATGTTTTGAATTTGGAGCATTACCGGCTAATTTTCATGGGTTTGTCAATGCTTCTCATGTTCGCTTCCGGCGTATCTTTTGGCTATCGCTATTACCGCGACCCAATGCATCGCAAGCCGCTTTCCATTTCAAACCAGCTTACAATGAGCCGCATAGTTTTAACGCCTGTGTTTTTGTGGGTATTTTTTTACGATAACAATCTGAATTATCAGGATAACAGCATTATTTTCAAAATTTTGGCTTTGGTGATGATTGTAGCCTTTATGGTAACGGATTTTTTAGACGGGTATTTGGCACGCAAGTGGGGAGAGGTGTCAACGCTTGGCAAGTACTTAGATCCCTTTTCCGACAAAATTTCAAACATGACTGTGTTCCTGTGCTTTTTGGCTTCCGGTTATGCGCCGGTTTGGATGGTGGCGTTAATTTACTTCAGGGAGGCCAGCATTGAAACCCTGCGAACCTTGGCAGCCGGCGAAGGAGTGACCATGCCCGCTCGCAGAAGCGGCAAATGGAAAACCGCAATTCAGGGCGCAGGAATTTTGACTATATTGGTAGGTGCGTTGCCCCTTGCCGATTTGATTCCTTATTGGAACGAGATTTGGGAATATTTGCCCTATTCGGTTATGGGAATAATAACTCTTGTCACTGTAGCCAGCGGAATAGATTATTTTATTTCCGGCAGGGACGTGTTGAAGAGGTATGTGTAACTCTACTCCAAATAAGTGTACCCGTACAGCCCTGAGCGGTAAATACTCAAAAATTCACGGCCTTCCTGCTTGGATATTTTGCCGTCTTGAATTGCGTCTTTAACCCAGTTTTCCATTGTGCGCACAAGAACCTTGTCCGAGAAATTCACATATTCCAAAACATCGGAAATGGATTCACCGGCAATAATCTTCTCAATTTCGTAAGAATCCTTTTTGCAGCCTATATGAACAACATTCGTATCGCCGAACAAATTGTGCAAATCGCCGAGTATCTCTTGGTAAGCCCCAACAAGGTAAACGCCAAGGTAATAAGGCTCTCTTTCCTTTAAAGTGTGAAGCGGCAAGGTTCTGCTTATTTCGCCGCGACTTACAAACAACGCAATTTTTCCATCGCTGTCGCAAGTTATGTCTTGAATGGTCACATCCACGGTGGGTTCTTCGTTCAAACGCAAAAGCGGCATAATCGGAAAAATATGGTCTATAGCCCAAGCATCCGGCAAGCTATGGAAAAGGGAGAAATTGCCGAAGTATTTCTCAGCCAGTAACCTGGGCAGTTCGTCAAGTTCGTAAGGAGGATGACGCATATCCTTCACTATGCGGTTCGCTTTGCGGGCAATGGACCAGAACAAACGCTCTGCAATGGCACGGTTCTCCAGACTAAGCGTTCCCATGCGAAAGCTGTTCAAAATATCATCGTGAATTTGAACGGTATCGTGCCAGCTTTCATTAAGGTTTTTTTGCACAAGCCCTTTGTAAATGGAGTGTAAATCTTTTATAACACTGGGGTCTTCATCGGTAATATTCCTTTGCGCCTCCTCAAAATACGCAGGTGCGGTTCTCTCCAGAATATCAAAAACAAGTAAGCTGTGGTGAGCGGTAAGCGCCCTGCCGGATTCGGCGATTATATTCGGGTGTGCAAGCCCCAGCCTCTCGCAGGTCTCGGCAATGGCGTAAACAACATCGTTTGCGTACTCCTGTACGGAATAATTTACGGAACTGGAATGCGTGCTGTTGGTGCCATCATAATCAACGCCCAAGCCGCCGCCCACGTCCACAAACTCTATGCTGAACCCAAGCGCATTTATCTCTGCGTAAAATTGCGCAATTTCCCTTAAACCCGATTTTATGCGGCGTATATTGGTTATCTGGCTTCCCAAATGAAAATGTATGAGTTTAATGCAGTCGCCAAAACCTCTTTTTTTTGTATATTGCAAAGCGTCTATGAGTTCTGAACTGCCAAGCCCGAACTTGCTCTGGTAGCCTCCGGATTCTTCCCAATGCCCCGCCCCGCTGCTCGCAAGTTTTATGCGAATGCCGATGTTGGGTTTCACCTTCAACCTTTTTGAAAGCCTTATTATAAGAGCCAGTTCGCTGAATTTCTCAACAACCAGAAAAATCTTTTTTCCCATTTTTTGCGCTAACAACGCAAGCTCTATAAAATCCTCGTCTTTATAACCATTGCAAACTATCAGGGACTTGGGGTTATCCACATTTGCAAGCACAGCATGAAGCTCAGACTTTGAGCCGGCTTCCAAACCGATATTGAATTTTTTTCCGTGCCAAAGAACTTCCTCTAAAACGGCACGTTGCTGGTTCACCTTAATGGGAAATACATTGTAAAAATTGCCGTTGAATTTATATTCCGCTATGGCTTTTTCAAAGCAACTGTTTATCTTTTCAATTCGCGAATCCAGAATATCAGGAAAGCGAAGCAACACGGGCGTTGCTATATCTTTGCGTGAAAGCTCCCGCATAACCTCTGCAAGGTCTATGGTAGGCCCCTCATCTTTCAAAGGGGAAACCGTAGCATGTCCTTCTTCGTTTATGTCAAAATAAGATATTCCCCAGCCCTTTATATTATAAAGTTCGCGGGAATCGTCAACAGTCCATTTGCGCATTGCGGGAATTTAGAAAAATGTATTTTATTTTTATGAAAAATCCGATTTTAGTAACCATAGGCGACCCTAATGGAATTGGGCCTGAAATTTGCCTTAAACTCATGGCGAAACCGCCGAAAACCAAACATCCGGTTGTTCTCATAGGCGATGCAAAAGTACTCGGCGAAAAATGCAATGCTCCTATATATGCGGATAGCGAAGAATTTGCAGGGAAAATTGAACCCGGCAAGGTTTCAAAGGCGGCTGGGGCGGCTTCTATTGCGTGGGTTCGCCAAGCGGTGGAAATTGTGCAAATGGGTTGTGCGGCAGCGGTGGTAACCGCTCCGGTGTGCAAAGAGGCGGTGGAAAAAACAATCCCGAAATTTCAGGGACACACGGAGTTTATAGGCGAGATGTGCGGCGATAAAGAACCCGTGCTTGCCCTTGTTCATGGCGATTGGGTGGTAGCTCATGTGAGTACTCATGCATCTCTTGCAGAGGCCATAAAAAAGGCCAAGCCTGAGCGAATTGTAAAGGTTGGAAAACTGCTAAATGAATTTTTAAAAAAATACAAGGGCATAAAAAATCCCAGAATCGGTGTTGCAGGGATAAACCCCCATGCGGGCGAACACGGCTTGTTCGGCAAAGAGGAAATATTGAACATAATGCCCGCCGTAAAAAAACTCCGCTCCATGAAAATCAACGCCATAGGCCCCCTGCCAGCCGACGTTGTGTTTCCGCAACTGCACAGCGGAATATACGATGGTGTGATAGCCATGTACCACGACCAAGGACACGTGGTCACAAAAACCCTCGCTTTTAATTTAGGCAAAGAACGCAAAGTAGGCGGAGTAAATACCACGCTCGGGCTACCCGTTTTGCGCACCAGCGTTGACCACGGAGTAGGCTTCGACATAGCTTGGCAAAACAAGGCCGATCCGACCTCGCTAAGAGATGCCCTTTTGTTGGCGGATAAGTTGGCGGATTAATACACCTGCCCTTTAATTGCTGCTTGTATCTTTCCGAAGGAGGCGAATTGCATGTTGTAGTTCTGCTCTATTTGGTTTTCTGCTACTTTTGCATTTTCAATGTCTATGTCAACATTGTTCACCTCGCCGGGATTTGTAGGGTCGTCTGCGCGGTAAGTGTAGGCTTCAACCCTTTTTATAGCCGCTTTGCGGCCTATTTCCATGTGCTCTTCTTTGGTTCTGGCACCCTCTACATGCTTTCTCATGGCCTCACGCACCTGTTCTTCAAAATTGACCTCTATACGCCTGTATCCGGGGGTTTGGGCGTTGGCTATGTTTTGAGCAATAGCGCGACCGCGCATTGCGTTGGCATCCAGCCCTTTATACACGAGCATACGCGTTTCCGTGTTAAAGAGCCTATTGCGGGTAGGAGTAGAAATAATATCCGACATATTTTTGATAATGCAAAAAATATGCCAAACTCACGCTATCCCATCCCTTTTTTGAACTTTTTGCTCCACCACACCAAGAACGGCGCACTTATGCAAATAGAGGAATAGGTGCCAATCACAATACCGGCAGACATAACAATGCCAAAATCGCGAATGCTGGAACCACCCATAATTGAAAGCACTACGCACACAAATAATGTGGACAAACTGGTGATTATGGTGCGTGAGAAGCTCTGGTTGACGGAAATATTGATGCGATCTTCCAAAGTTTCCTTGGCAAGCAGCTTGTTCTCGCGAATACGGTCGTATATAACGATTGTATCGTTGATTGAATAGCCGATCATCGTTAGGAAAGCTGCTATCATTGCGCCGTCCACGGGGAGCTTGAACAGACTTATAACGCCTAAGCAGACAATTGTGTCGTGAACCAAGGTTATTATTGAGCCTACACCGAAGCCGAAGCCCATTCTGCCGAAACGCGCCCATATATAAATGCCAATGCCAATCCAAGAGAGAATAATTGCAAGTATAGCGTTAAACCTAAGTTCGCCGCCTATAGTTGGACCAACCATATCTTCTGCCACAATTTTCGGGTTCCCGGCATTTGCCAACGCATTATTAATTTTTTCCGTTACGGTTTTAACCGTATCTCTAATGCTGAGCGTATATTGATTCAGAGATGTACCGCCCAATTTGCGAACTGTCACATTGCCGAATTCATCTTTACTGAATACATTTTTCAACTTTTCGACGTGGGTGGAATCATCGTCATATTCAACCGTATAAACTAAGCCCCCGGTGAAATCTATGCTATAGTCAAAACCCTTGATAATCATAAGCCCAATGCAAGCTGCACATACTGCAATTGAGAACTTTGCCCAAATTCCGCGTTTGGAAATAATTTGAAGCTTAGCCTCTTGCAGCCATTTTATGCCCTTTCCTATATTCACCGTTTTTGCGTCGTGTTTGGATAGCTTAATGGCAAAAATCGCCCTGGTAACGGTAAGGGCAGAGAATAGAGATGCCGCTATGCCGATCATCAGGGTTAGTCCAAAGCCTTTTACCGGTCCTGTGCCTATTTTGTAAAGAATTAACGCCACGAGGAATGTTGTGACGTTGGAGTCCAAAATTGCGCTGAAAGCCTTTTCATAGCCTTTTGTAACCGCCATCCTGGCCATTTGCCCAGCTCGCAACTCCTCTCTTATGCGCTCGTAAATTATTATGTTGGCATCCAAAGCCATCGCTGCCGTTAAAATCATGCCGGCAATGCCGGGAAGCGTAAGCGTTGCATGGAATACGGACAAGGCTGCGCCTATAATCAACATATTCACAAAAATGCCCACATTGGCTACCAAACCCGCAAAGTTATAGTAGATCAACATGAATACAAGGCATATGGCAAAGCCTATTAAAGCAGAACCGAAACCAGCCTTGATGTTTTCTCCGCCAAGGCTTGCGCTGATGCTCCTGGATTCCTCTATTTTCATCGGAGCGGGTAAAGCTCCGGCACGCAAAATAACAGCCAACCTATTTGCTTCCTTAAAATCTTCCAAGCCTGTGATTTGAGCTTCACCGTTTGAAATGCGATCGCGAATGACAGGTGCGCTGATTACCGTTTTGTCTAAAACTATAGCCATTTGCCTGCCTATATTGCTACCCGTAGTGGAGGCGAATTTTTTTGGCCCTAACCCTTTAAAGCGGAGCGATACCGCAACTTGGCCGGCAGAGAGACCATCGGAAATTCTGTGGGGGTTAGCGGTTGCTATGTCTTCGCCTTTTAACTCAGGGCGTTTTTCCAGCAGGTAAAGTTTTCT
The DNA here is from genome assembly GCA_001462225.1 of Fibrobacteria bacterium GUT31. Taxonomy (GTDB): domain Bacteria; phylum Fibrobacterota; class Fibrobacteria; order Fibrobacterales; family Fibrobacteraceae; genus Fibrimonas. The sequence goes on from LIUH01000181.1 coordinate 12,190, forward strand.
CAATTTTTTCTTGGTTCCGTCTTTATCGTCTTTTTGTTCTTCCGAACTGCCCCAGGCAAACTCTACGCTTATGGGAATTAGAGCTTGCACTCCAGGCATGTTTAATATTGCCTGCACCTTTGAATGATTTTCTTCCCAAACCGCCAAATCGGAACCATAGCTGATCAAAAAATTGCTCAACGAATAGTTGGGTTCTGCTTCTGCTTGCTCGGTTTTAGTTTCAACAAAAGAGGTATCGCCGGTTTTGTTGTCTAAGTGTTCCTCTTCGCTGGATATACTTTCCAAACTATCGCTTTGTGCAACGGAAACCGTGTCTGCTTTGGCTTTGGAAAGGGTATCCGCAATGGGAAGGGTATCCACGACAGGAAGATTGCGCCCTTTAAGATAATTGTCTATTGAACTTAAAATTTGCTCCTTTGACTCCGGCCTTGCGACAATCTTAAATTCAAGTTCCGCCGTTCCGCCGACCAATTTTTTGGCATCTTCAATATCCACGCCGGCAAGATTCACCACAATGCGGTTATTGCCGCTGGGATAAATTTGCGGTTCGGAAAGACCGTATTGATCCACTCTATTGCGAATGATTTCCAAAGAGCGTTCTTGAACGCCATCTGCAACGTCAGGCTTTAAGCCGCTTGTATCAATCTCCAAGATTATGCTGGAGCCGCCGGCTAAATCCAAACCGAAATTCACGGATTTTTCCACAATTTTCGGGTTATCTTTAGCGAACTGTGTTTTTTCTTCGCCCTGTTTTGTGTGGTACTGTATAGAGGGCCACAGACTGTAGCCCGAAAGCACCACAACAGCCAAAATTATCCATTCACGGAGTCCAAAACCTTTCTTTGTCATTTTTAGTCCTTTTTGAAAACTTCAAGTGGGTAGATAATATAGTAAATAAATTAATTAGTGTGTTTACTATATTTAACTTGTGCTTAGATTTATTCTTGCTATCTCTCTCCTAATGCTTTCCTGCGGAAATTCTGCCGGAATACATTCGGGTGAGTCGCCGAAATACTCCTCTTTTCGGGAAATTCCCGGCGTAACGCAGGAAGAGATAAAGGCTATAGAGGCGCTTAGAGAAAAAAGAACTCATTTTGTTTACGGAATGAATGAAGGTACCGAGCTTTTTTACGGGCAAAACGGTGAAATTAGCGGATTTACCGCTTTGTTTTGCGAATATCTGAGTCATTTATTCGGAATACCTTTTAAACCGGTGCTTTACGGATGGAGTGATTTGTTAGCCGGGCTTGAAAACGGCAGCATAGATTTTACCGGCGAAATGACGGCTACGGAGGAGCGTCGCAAAACCTATTACATGACGGGTGCCATTGCCGAGCGTTCAATAAAATACTTCCGAATAAAGAACAGTATGTCCCTTGAGGGAATTGCGGAAATACGCCCGTTGCGGTACGCCTTTTTGGAGGGTACCATTACGGTAAATGATGTTTCTCCGTTTATCGGCGAGAATGTTGAGATTTTCTTTGTCTCCGATTATGATAAGGTTCATGAGATGTTTAAAAGCGGCCAAATCGATGCCTTTTTTGATGAGAGTTCCGCAGAGGCGGCTTTTGATATTTATGATGATGTGGTGGCTAAGGATTTTCTTCCGTTAATTTACAATCCGGTTTCCATGAGTACGCAAAATCCCGAACTGGAGCCTATTATCTCGGTTGTGCAAAAGATGGTGCAGGGTGAAAGCCTTCGTTACTTGACGGAAATATACAGCAAGGGGCATAGGGAATATATGAAGCACAAGCTTTTTAAATATGGCATTAACGATGAAGAACGCGAATACATACTCACGCATCCCGTTGTATTTTTTGCGGCGGAATATGATAATTATCCCATAAGTTTTTACAATACGCATGAGAATCAGTGGCAAGGAATAGCCTTTGATGTATTGGAAGAAATGGAAATGCTAACGGGAATTTCATTTCAACGGGCTAACGACCAACAAGCCGAATGGCCAAGGCTGCTGAAAACTCTTGAAGAAGGAAAAGCGTCTATAATAACCGAGCTGATTCCCTCAAAGGACAGGCTGGAGCGTTTTCTATGGCCTAAGAACTCGCTTATGCAAGATAAATACGCTCTTATATCAAAGGAAAAGCTCCGCGATGTAAACATCAATGAAGTTTTGCACATGAAAATAGGATTGTTTAGAGGCACAGCGCATACGGAACTGTTTAAAACATGGTTTCCGAATCATCCTAATACGGTGGAATATGAAAATACGGAAGATGCATTTGAAGCTTTGGAACGTGATGAGATAGAGATGGTAATGGCAAGCCAAAATCTGCTTCTGGTTTTAACGAATTATATGGAGCTTCCGGGTTACAAGATAAATATTCTTTTTGACCGCTCTTTCGAATCGTTTTTTGGTCTTAACAAAAACGAAGAGATTCTGTGTTCTATTATAGATAAGGCGCTTGAACACATGGATGTTCAAAAAATCTCCGGAAGGTGGACACGCAAAACCTATGACTACAGAGTAAAAATGGCACAGTCGCAGTTGCCGTGGCTTGTGGGTGTATCGATTTTATTGCTCTTTGTAATTGTTCTTTTGCTTGTTTTGTACCGCAGAACTCGGAGTGAAGAAAAACGGCTGGAAGATCTGGTGCAAAAACGTACCGCAGAACTCAACAAACAGTACAAACTGCTCGAACATATCAGCATGACCGATCAACTGACAGAGATACCCAACAGGCACAGTTTTGATAGTCGATTGAATTTGGAGTGGCGCAGAGCTATGAGGGAAAAATTGCCCATAAGTTTTTTAATGCTTGATGTGGATAAGTTTAAGATTTATAACGATGCTTACGGTCACCAAGAGGGTGATGCGATTTTAAAGGCCGTTGCGAAATGCATTGAGCAAACGGTAAGACGCCCGGGCGATTTGATTGCTCGCTGGGGTGGTGAGGAATTCACGGTATTATTGCCCAATACTAATTTCCAGGGTGCTTTAAAGGTAGCCGAAGCAATACGTTCCAATATTGAAAGAAGCACCGTAGTGACCATAAGTATCGGCGTGAATACGCAGATACCCGAACAAAACAGTTCTGTTGATAAATTTATTTCCGCCGCAGATAACGCGCTTTACAAGGCAAAGGAAATGGGTAGAAACAGGGTCTGCGCAACTGCCGGAAGTTAGCCGTTTACTATATTTCCCCCATGGAATATTTAACCCTAGCTCTTGAATTTATTCGAAATATAGACGTTTTTTTGAGGGAATTCGTTGAAAATTATGGAATTTGGGTTTATGCTTTGATTTCTCTAATCATCTTTTGCGAGGTTGGCTTAGTTGTCGCTCCGTTTTTGCCGGGCGATTCCATGCTTTTTGCAATAGGCGCTTTATGCGCAGCGGGAGCTATGGATATAAGCATAGTTTTAACCGCTTTTCCGGTGGCAGCTATTTTAGGGGATAATTTCAACAGATTCTTGGGTGTAAAGCTAGGGCATAAAGCCTTTGCAAAAGGCACAGGAAAAATCTTCAACAAGAAAAACTACGATAAAACGCACAGTTTCTTTGAAAAATACGGGCCAAAAGCCGTTACAATTTGCCGTTTTATGCCCTTCTTCAGAACTTTCGTGCCTTTTATCGCCGGAATGAGCGGGATGAGCTTTAGGTCTTTTTTGCCCTGGAGTGTTTTAGGCGGCACGGGCTGGGTATTCGTATGCGTTCTCGCAGGTTATTTTTTAGGGAATATTCCCTTTGTCAAAGCGCATTTTGAGCTTGTGATAGTATTTATAGTTTGCATATCGGCAATCCCCGCCTTGGTGGAATGGATTAAACACAAAATGCAAAAGTCGTTGTGATTATGGTTTTTTATGTGGGTGTCTGGCATTTGCTTGCGGCACGTGGATTGGGTTACCCTCACGGGCAACGGGTCTGGTGTTTGCATATCCGGCATTGACGGGGTGCCTGTCTGAAACCCCGGTGCCCCCGATTTTGCGGCAAATTTCCCCAACAAAACGGTAAACAACACCATTTATACCCACGTATGTAGGGGCGACCCTCATAGGCACTAACTTAATATATTG
>LIUH01000182.1:0-2829 GCA_001462225.1 Fibrobacteria bacterium GUT31
CAAACAAATACTGCCATTCCATCATAAGGTTCTTTAGTTATTGTTATACCATTTATTAATACTTGTTTATGATTGTCATTTATATATCTTAATTTCAAATGGGGAAAGATATTACTTTTAACATCATACCAATTATCTTTGTCAACATTTTCCTTGGGAATGATATCTATATCTTTAATAATTTTTTTTCCATCTATGAAATAACATACTTCAGGTTTGTCGAAATGATACCATTCATTCCAATTTGGGATTTTTTCTGAGCTAACGTTTCTTAAACTATTTTTAAAGTAGTCCAACGATTTTTCGTACATTTTTATCTCGATCATGGTTCCTGGTTCATCAATATCCTTGCGTATTACATCCAATGTTTTTGGCTCCTTAGAAAAAGTGAATTGATATCCCTTTTTGTCATCTATATATCTTGTTGAAACAGTGATTTCATCACCAATGAGAAAACTAGCCAACGCGCCAATGCCAAAACGTCCAGTCCGAGCAATTTTTGATTTACCACTATCGGTAATATATTTTTCACGCCATACATCGCTATCACGGTAGGATGAACCTGCAACAAGAAAGTAGTTCCTCAAAATATCTTCATTCATGCCAATCCCGTTATCACTGATTAGGAAGGTCCTTTTTTTTGTATCAATGTGTATGCAAATTTTTCCAACTACCTTTTTGTCGTTTTCGGACCGTTCATTACAGGCATCCACAGCGTTTTGGATTAACTCACGTACTCCAAATGAACATTCGTTGTCATATAATGGCTCAATAAAATGTTTTATAACATCAGGATTTACGCCTAACGCCACTTTATGGGTTAAAAATCGCTCGTTGAACGAAGCCACCTTGCTTTCATTATCCAAATTCGATTTAAGACGGTGAATTGACAATTCATATTTATAGGCGTATTTCTCTACTAAAAATGCCCAACAATAATCTAACTCTTGTTGAATAGTATGCAATATATCTTCCACATCTTCATAAGTGCAACTATTTTTTGGATCGGCTTTAATATTCACTAATTTGTGTTCATCATCAAAATCTAAAATGTTTTCTATTGCTTGATTCAATTGAAATTGTCGTTTTGACGCAGGGGAGTGCATTTCATCTGACAATTCCTTCAATTTGGAAGCCCTTTCCTCGCCCATGTGCAAATAATCTGCCATACGTAAAACAACCATCAAATAATAGACCGGAACTTCCTCAGGTTGAGGTGTCAATGTGTAATAATCAAGAAATTCTTCGGTATCACGCAGCTTCATACCGTGACTTTGAGCAATTAGGCCAATCATTTTTTTAGTAGCTTCCTTACAAGAAGTACTCTTGAATATATCAATATCAGTATCATCACCAGGAAACCCAATATCCGCAATATCAAATGCTATACGGTGGTGATTTTGGCGTATAAATTCGCCATACAATAGACGTTGATATTTTGTATCTTCTTTCGGTATATCATTAAGAGGTAATTTTTCCACAGGCGTAGCGTCCCCAAATAGATGCATCAACTGTCGATCCGTGTATCGTCGAGCCTTTTTGTAAAAATCAGTCCAAGTTTCATTCCATGAGTATTTATTAAGGTGTTCAACTTTACGGTCTTTATATTTGGTAAAAACCAGACGTTTTAGTCCAGCTGGCATGATGAACATACCTAAATCGTGTAGAATAATTGCTCCAATTAATATTTCAACAGATTGTTGTTTAAGTTCACTCAATGTCCCAGAGGGGATTAACTGTTCGGACAACTTTAATACAGCATTAATATGACGATGATCATGTAAAGTATATTCTGGAAAATAATGAGCCGAAGACAGAAGATCTTGGACATTCTTAAGTAATCCATGCACAAAAGAGCCATCAGTTAATTTGCCTTTAAGTTTCTCTGGAATTATGATATCCATTGTCGACACACGTCCCCCATTTCAACCAGTATCGAATGTCAAAATTTCCATAACTATCCACCCACATACACAACCCTGTTAAAACAGTCTGATGGGGCGGACTGAATATGTAGCATCTTTCCTAGAATCGGCCTGTCTGCCATTGTCATTGAATCCTTGTATCCACGCGAGATTTTTATCATATTGCGTCGATGTCCAATAATAGTCATTAGCAAAATTCCCCTCACCTCTTAACATTTTCAGATTAATATACATCAAATCCAGTTCGCCCTTGCTGGGTAAGAACCAATCATTGAATCCTCCTTGACTGTATTGTTGGCACATCATTGCAGCCCTAACGTTGTGTTTTACTGCAAGTTGAGTATTATCTTTACCGCTTCCTATGACATCTTGTGTTCCGCTCACATCTGTCCAGTCTGATTGCCATTGCGTTTTGCGAAGGTCCGTGGAAGCCGCTTCCAAATATCGCCAGCCACCGGAATTGTTCCCCTTGTCATAGAAAATAATTCCGCCTGCTGGACCAGTGTCGCCAATTTTGTATATCGGGGTTACTGTTACGGGTGCGGGAGTTGATGTAGTTGTAGCCGCAGGAGTAGAAGCAGACGTCCTACTCCCAGTGCCAGAAGCCGTTATCATCCCCTCACCGTAACCAGTAGCCTTGCTGTTTACCAACGCCGTAACAGTAGGGTTATCAGGAATGTTTCGATTAAACTGACCTACAATCTCGGCGCTCTGCACGCTTAACGCGCGTATCCGCAAGCGGTACAGATCACCTACCTGTGAAACAGCCCCGGATATAATCATCTGCGCCCCTGCCATGCGACCCAAAGCCTGAGCGGTCTTATCATCCACTTCACCAGACATTTGAAAATCCAGTTCCGCACGGATAGTGTTCAACTGTTGCCGGTCAACCACGGAAAAAACC
>LIUH01000182.1:2990-4045 GCA_001462225.1 Fibrobacteria bacterium GUT31
TCGTCAATAATATACTCCGACAAGGCGGGAAACTCTGATTGGACGTTGAGGATTACTAGTTTGTTCCCCTTGGGAAGCTGATTGTTGAGGTAATCCGATGTTTCCCGGATAGCGGCATCTAATTCATCCGATGCGGCAGTTTTGGCCGGAGCCGGGCTACTGCCACAGGCCACAAGAACGATACAAAGTAGAGCCGACGCTATCGCTACGTTGAAAAAATGCACTTTGGTTCCTTTCATAGAAGCTCCTTTAATTCATATATGCAATATAGCATTATAGCAATGTATATATGAACAATGTCAAGTATTAATTATGCTATTTAGCTGTACTCTCAAGCTAATGGGCTTTAAAGAGAATCTTAAATCTGAGCTAATTTATAAGGATATGCTGGTAAAAGAACTTGCTATGAAGGCAGGTATAAGCCAACATACCCTGAATAATTACCTCAATGTTCGGGAACACCTTCCTACCCTGGATGCGGCGGTAAAAATAGCTCAAGCACTGGGTGTTTCGGTAGAGTATTTGGCGACCGGCAAGGAACCACCGCAGGCCAGTATCCCCATGAACCATGAGAGCATTACCTTGGTGCAGAATTACAATTTACTGAACGAAGATGACCGCGCAATAGTAACCGAACATATGCAGCTCTTGATGAAGTACCGCCACAAAAAACGTACTTGAAGATAACCTTTATTTTACCCCAGCCAAAGGATCAGCAACCAGTGTTTCTTCATAGATTGCACAAGGGTCAATATCTATGCACTTATACGGATCGCGGTTGCCGCCCATGTCCCATGCGATAGTATGATTGATGACAGCTAATTTATCTTTGAATGCCTGTATGTCCATGAGCGGCTCGAATACCGTGTTTTTCTTGAGCAGCGGTTTTACGTCATACAGCCTTACCGAGCCGTCATTGAGATAGGCGTACACCTCAAAATTATCGGTAGGTAGCACTTGAAGAACCTGCGGCATAAAATGTCTCATATCTAATTTTCCCATATTTATATTATACCAAAGGACCAATAGGGTTTAAAGGCTGTCCGGTTCTGGAC
>LIUH01000182.1:4286-4529 GCA_001462225.1 Fibrobacteria bacterium GUT31
TATTCAACATGAAAATGCGGAGGGTTATGTTCATCCCAGTTCATGGTGATTTTAATCCCATAAAATAAACTTACGGTCGGCATTTTTTAATTATACAATACGTCGGTATATTTTACAAGGCATTATTCGTTAGGTAGCTTTTCCGGTTTTCAGCGCAAGTGCTATGTAGTCTTCAACCTCATCAACTACGCCATCCGTTCCTGTCAGATGGAATACATCATAGCCGATTTCGATGAAGCGCAG
>LIUH01000182.1:4584-6030 GCA_001462225.1 Fibrobacteria bacterium GUT31
AAGGGCTATGTAGTCCTCAACCTCATCAACCACGCCATCCGTCCCCGTCAAATGGAACACCTCATAGCCGATTTCGATGAAGCGCAGGATATTATAATCATGGTCAAGCTGGACGAAATCTGCGGGTTTTAGATTATGCCGCCGCATATAGGCGTGAGCCACTTCTGTTTGGAGGTGCGCTACCTGATTTAACATGGCTATTCCTCCCTCCAGCGCTCCCAATTGCCGGATTGTTCCGCTTGAAGCATATCGTATATATACTCCGCTGTCTCGAGATAGAGCAGAGACTCCTCGTCAAACAATAGGGCATAGGTTTTTGTCCGCATAAACTGTTGCAAAGCCTCAGTGACGCCCACACCGCTTTCACGGGAGATTATATCCGCCACGTCCGCCACGAGTGCATCTATACAGAGTCCTGTTTTCTCTTCCACCATTATAGCGCGATCCTCCCCTTAAAGTCGAGCAGTTTTACCGCTTCGCCCGTTCCGAAAAAATATTGTGTCGGCAAGTTATCGGGTTCGAGAAGTTCTAACAACAAGTTGAGCGCAGTGTCGCTCAAAATTGCGCCGTTCGCCGCGCTCGTTACAGCGCGGATAGACGTACGCGTATCGTCGTTCGCCGTTGGACCGATAACGATATCGTAGTTGTGCTGGCGTGTTCGGCTTGCACGGTTCGCAACGACGAACTTCAGCCACTCGCGGTTGGCGGTGTCGAAGCGCTTCACGTTTAATGTATCCGCTCCTTGTAGATTGAATTCATACGTGTATAGATAGACGGACAGTTTGCGCCTGTCGCCCGACACGTCAAGGCGATTCTCTTCAATGCGGCGATTGCGCCAAGCGAGATTTGTGGCGTGGTCGCGCGCCGCTGTCAGATAAAACCCCTGTCCAAAATCTTTAAATGGCTTGCCACAACCCACGTCTATCTCGGTAAAGTCATGCGTCGTACCATGATAGAGAGTGATGATATTACTATCCAAAAGTTTCATCCTCCCTCTTACTTCTTCACTCTTTTATAAATTTCTTCCGCGCCGTCATCATCGGTGAGCGTCAGCGTTGAACCGGAGATTTTATAGGCGTACGTTACCGTCATACCCCAAAGCGAACACATAAGCTGGTCTTTTTCAAATTTCCATTCGCCTTTAAAGCCGGCATAGTCTGCGGTTCCATCGGGGAGAAATTCCATGATATTACCGGAAGGTTCCCCGTCTTTCATCTCCGCCCACTTGCCTGCCAATGCCGGGCCGCCGCATCCTGCGATTGCCGCAATTATCCCGGCCAGCAGGAGGATTGCTAGCGCCGCTTTTATCCCCGAAGTCTTCCTCATATATGCCCTAATTGTATAATACGCTATTCCCTTTATCAAGGCGTCCTTTATATGGCAAATTTCCCCAAATTTCCCAATTTTGCTACTTGCCGAAGACAAAATAATTTAGTACTTTATAGG
>LIUH01000183.1:0-1739 GCA_001462225.1 Fibrobacteria bacterium GUT31
TCCTGAGAATACACTTGCCCAAGCGCAGGCGAAGATTGTGGAAGCTATCAGCTTGCTGCAGCCTTATCTGCTTGCGCTTACCCCAGCCGAAAAACAGGAACTCCCGAAAATGGGACCTAAAACCCTGAATTTCGTGGAAAAAGCTCACCAAGCCGCTCACGAGAACCTAAGCCTCGTGCCGCCATATCTGGAAATGGGCGCTTTTGATGTGGATTTCGCTGATGCCCACGGTCTGTGGAAGCTATACAACCGCATACGGCAACTGGAGGAAAGCGTGGCCGATACGCAAATGACCGCCGGCAGCGAGGCCTTCCAAGCCGCGCTCGTTTTCTACAGCTCGGTCAAGGTGGCGACTTCTAACGGCGTTAAGGGTGCCAAAGCGGTATATGAGGAACTGAAAAAGCGGTTCCCTCGTCCAAAAAAACAACAAAAAGGAGGTGAGGAATGAGGGCTTTTTAGCTTTGAGGCAGGATTTTCTTGCTTTTAGGCAGAAATTTCTTGCTCTGAGGTAGAAATTTCCTGCTTTCAGGTAGAAATTTCTTGCTCTGAGGTAGAAGTTTCCTGCTTTCAGGTAGAAATTTCTTGCTCCGAGGTAGAAGTTTCTTGCTTTTAGGTAGAAATTTCTTGCTTTCGGGTAAAATTTCCTCTCTTTCACCACAAACAACCCCCAAAATAGGTGTTCATTATGAAAAAAATCAGGTCCATTTCGTTGGCGGTCGCATTGGCGGCCCTATTCACGGCAAACGCATTCGCACAAGACAAGGATACGGCATACGTGCCGTTCAGTGTAAACGTAGATGCCACTGCCACGGCAAAACTTGACGGCGTAGTCAAGTCCACAAAAGCATTGAGGGCGGGCTACACAGACACCCTGCACATCATCGTTGAAGGGGGAAACACCCCGATTGCGAGGCAGGGCATAACGCCAAATCCGGTGGCAATGCACTTCTACAGAGGAAAAATATCCCTTGAACTGTCCCGGCAGTTCGGAAGCACGGATATAGCTTTGTACTCGCTGAACGGAAAGCAGATTATGCGCGGCAGGGCGGAGGCTTCGGAGGCGAGCATATCGCACAATGATGTAAAGACCGGCGTTTACCTGCTGTCTGTGAAGGGAGCGGGCGGAAACGCATTCACTACACGGCTGGCGCACAGCGGCGGCGGGTTGAATATAGATGTGGCGTTCTCAAGCGGAAACGCTGGCTCGCTGCTGGAAAAAACCATTCCCGGGAACTGGACTATTACCGTCTCGGCAGAGGGGTATTTGGATACCTCGTATGCTTTTGTTCCTGAAACAGGAGATGGGAACACGCCGGTGCAGAATATAACTCTGCACAGTGTAGACGGCAGTTCTTCGTCTAGCGATGACAGTGGTTCCTCTTCCAGCGATGACGGTGGTTCCTCTTCCAGCGATGACGATGGCGGTTCTTCGTCAAGCAGTGCTACTCTCTGCGGTGGTTCGAGTTACGATATTAATACGCATGGTTGTTGCAATAATACAGTCACATTTGCCCTGTTAAATCAGCGATGCGAAGATAACATTGTGGAAACGGAATGCGGCAGTAGTTGGTACAATCCTGCAACTGAATTCTGCCAAGTCGGCACGGATGAGGTGAAGCCACTTTGCGGCACGGAAACCTTCACCGCAACCGAGTTCTGCCAAGTCGGCACGAATGAGGTAAAACCGCTTTGCGGCACAGAAACATACACCGCATCGGAGTTCTGCCAAGTCGGCACGG
>LIUH01000183.1:2007-3516 GCA_001462225.1 Fibrobacteria bacterium GUT31
CACGGAAACCTTCACCGCAACTGAGTTCTGCGATGTGCGAGAGGATAAAATCTATAGAAAGGTGACAATAGGCGATCAAACATGGATGGCGGAGAATTTGAATTACGCCGTGGGAGGAAAATGCTACGCAGAAAACGTTGCCGGAGTTTCAGCAGACAGTATCGCTAAAAACTGTGCCACTTACGGCAGGCTTTACAATTGGGAAACGGCGGTGGCACTTCCAAATTGCAATACCACTAGTTGCTCAGGACAGATAAATCAGCCTCATCAAGGCGTTTGCCCCGCTGGCTGGCATTTGCCTAGCAATGCGGAGTGGGATGCGTTGATGCAATTTGTCAATCCAAGCTGCACAGCCACGGGCGATTGTGCCGGTGCGGGCACTCTCTTGAAAGCTGTTGACGGCTGGAACGGCAATTTAGTTTCCACGGACATTCATGACTTTTCGGCTCTGCCGGGTGGCTACTGCGGCTCGGGTGGCAGTTTCGGCAATGTCGGCTACGTCGGCAACTGGTGGAGTGCCACGGAGAACAATAGCATCAACGCTTGGAGCCGGAGCATGACCTACAACGGCAGCGGTGTGGGCAGGTACGACAACGGTAAGTCCTTCTTGTTCTCAGTTCGTTGCCTCCAGGACTAAGCGGTTGGGGTGCTTGCACCCTAGCCGCCGCCGCTAGCGTAGCAAGCGGCGCAACCCAAGGCGGCGGGAAGCGCCGCCGCTTTTGTCAGAACCCCGATACCCCCGATTAGGGGGATTAAGCATAATCGGGCAAATGATTTTCCAAGCAGAGGCCGTATTAGGAATTCAGACCGTGTTTTTGTGACAAAATATGTTTAAATTCTGCAAACTTAGATGACTTTAAAGTTCCTCTGTAATTTTTTAATTGGGCAAAATCAACTCCGGCAGGTTTTAGGATATTCAAATAAGACGAAGGTTTTCTTAAACCGCCGTTTTCAAAATCCGAATTAAAAAGTTTTGGACAGTCTGGAAAAACTTCCGTAGATGTAATTGGGCATATCAAATATAACCCGCCATTTATACTCATGTATCTATGAGGACCGCTTAAAATAACAACAGGACGTGTTTTACTGCCAAAAACATTGGTAAATATAACCTCGCAATCATAAACGCTACCGGGTATAATTGGTGTTTTGAGCATTATAAATCCTCATCACCCGGAAACCAAGCATCTTTAAGGGAATTGCGGGAAAGCTGCTCGCAAAAATCTATATCATTTTCAGAATCAATTTTTTTTACGAAAGTTATCACAACTTCGTATCGCCCATCCACTTCAACAGGCTCTAATGATTGAAAACGAGAACCATCATAAACGGCATTTACAGCATACATAATAACCTCTTGTTGCAAATATAGTAATTTGAGCTGGTTAAGTACCGTTAACAAAGAAAAGTAGCTTTTTTGAACTGAAAATAAGGTTACAGAAAATATTTTTATATATTTACATTCCATATTTCAATTAAAGGAGCTGCAGAGATGAAAAAATGGGTTTG
>LIUH01000184.1 GCA_001462225.1 Fibrobacteria bacterium GUT31
ATTTATCAAATAAATTATTTGCCAATATGCAACAAACAACTTCGGGAAACAATAATACAACTCCACATGATGGAATATTTTTTGTAAAAAAACAAGATGTAGAAAGATATTTGCAACAATACCAGCCAATACAACTACGCGACAGTAAAAGAACCAATGTAAATGAGAATTATAAGGTAATGAATTTCGGAGAATCAAAAGGACTTTCTTTTAATAGAGTTCTCATTTACCCAACAGACCCAATTTTAAAATGGTTAAAAAATAATAACTCAGACTTAGCGGATACAAGTCGTTCGAAATTTTATGTGGCAATAACGAGAGCAAGATACAGTGTTGGTATTATTGTTGAAAATAATGAGCAATCGGATATCGAAGGAATAACATATTATACTTCTCTACAAAAATATCAAAATTACGCTTCGGAAAAACGGTAGAGTCTTCATAGACGGCTAGACAGCAAGTATAAACATCACCTAGCAAAACTATAAGGAGGATGTAAAGATTGTGTTTTAAGATAGTTTAACGCTAACCCCGCTCACAAATAAATTCTCATTCTCGAGCAAAGTTTGCGGCAAACGAACCGCATTTTTCTCCGTTATCACAACCGGCAAACCGAATTTTAACGCCTTTTCTGCTTTTTTTTGAATGTTAAAATGATCGCGGCAAATTATTTTTTCTGCAATAAAATAATTCTTTCGCAAACCTGAAAAAAATCTATATGGGCGGGCAATGCCGGTAAGGGCTATTATTTCGGAGTCTTCGGGTATAGTTTCGCCGTTAGAGTTTATCGGAGGGGTCATGGAAAAAATTAAATCCGCTTTTTTTGCGCTTTCTTCCCACTCCATTGCACACTTTTTTATGCAACCTATTTCCGGGTGATCTTTCCACAAACTGCGGCAATTTCCGTGGGGAATTATGTCTTGCAAACTCTCCGCTCGCTCGCCCCAAGTTAAGCAAGTCCAAAAAGCATGGCTAAGTCGGCGGTCTTCCAAGCCGTCATCGCTGATTAAAATATCAAATTTACCGTCTAGTTTCTTGCAAAGTTCAAAACGATTTTCTGTGAAAACCTCAAAACCTTTTTTTGCAAACCACAAATTTTCATCACCCGTATTTTTGCACAAGATAGCGACACTGAATCCCTGTGATTTAAGTTGTTCTGCCAAAAACGCCGTATATGGCGTTTTGCCCGCTCCGCCGGCCAGCAAACTCCCAACGCCTAAAAGCGGCGTGGTGAAGTTCGTATTTTTTTTAGGAGCAAGCCGTGTTTTTGAATCAATAAGATAACCAAGTCGCCAAAGCGCAGCGGCAAAAAGAGAAAAGCTCACGTTTTTATTTTCCACCCCCTTTATTGTGGTAAATATAGATAAAATTTCTATTTTCCACTCCATGAACGGTAAACAAATAATAAAACGCCTACAGCAGGAAGACTGGGTAGCTGGCTGGAAAAAATAGGAGAGAGTATGGAGTACGCAGCTAAAATAAAGAAAAACGGCGAATGGTGGGAAGTTTCTTTTCCTGATTAAGCTCTCTGTCAAGTTTCAGGCCGCCCATAGCTTTTTTTATATTTCTCAACTCAAGCATTCTAAAATTTCCATCTTCGCAAAAAGCATTTTCTTCATTTTTCTATCTCCTTTAAGATTTTTTCGGTTATATTTATTATCAAATATTATTGATCCCAAGCTCCACTACTTTTATCTTTCCATTTACTTTCGTCATGAGATAAATTTATTTGCGGACCAGCGGTAGTTTCTTTGCGTATGTTCTCATTAACAAATACCGCATGACCTCTACGGGCCAGTACGTTACCGTCTTCGTCTTTTACCACATTGCCGTTACTCTGGTCGCTACTATAGCCAGTAATAGTACCTCCGGTTTTGGTAAAAGAACCTCCGGCTGTGAGAAAAGCTTCTCTTTTTTGAATATATACCCCACCTCCATTATCCCGGGCGGTATTGCCAGAGATAGTGCCACCTTTCATGGTAAAAGTTCCTATAACATGAACACCGCCGCCATTATTACCAGTGATAGTTCCGTTACTCATGGTAAAGGTAGCTTCACCATAACTCATCCAAACACCCCTGTTAGAATTGTTAGAAATGGTTCCACCGTTCATGGCAAAGGCTCCAGAAGTTATAGAAACCCCACTCCTAGAATTGCCAGAGATGATGCCTCCAGTCATTTCAAAGGCTCCTGAATTCACATCTACTCCACAACCGGAATTGTTGGTAATGGTCGAGCCGGTATTCATTTTAAATGTTCCGCCATATACCGCAACAAGTGAACTATTATTACCGCTATGGCCGTGAAGGGTAATGTTGTTGTCCAAAATAAAAGTAACATTGGATTTTATTTTAAACATCGCGCCATGGGATTGAAGCCTGATAGTCCGGTTCCCTCCAACACCTCTGAGAACTATAGTAATGTTGATTGCTCCTTTGTACTCAAGCGTATGTGGAGCAATATTCTCATCGGTATTTACCTCAACAATATAGGTATTGTGACTGTCCGCACTTCTTTGCAACCAAGCCAATTTATTGGTAAGGCTGCCTCCCGACACCATAATACCCTGTATAGTTGGCGTAGCTCCGGGTTTATTTGCAGGAGTGGCTACTTGAACAGCAGATGTTGTAATTGCCATGCTGGTTGTGGAACCGCCGCTTTCCATAAGAGAGTTTATAGTCTTGCTTGAAGCAATGTTCCGATTAAATTGCCCCTGCACTTGGGCGGTTTGCACTTCAAGCGCACGGATCCTGACTCGATATCCTGTTGCCCCAAGCCTATTCACAGCACCGGACACAATAGTTTGAGCTCCGAAAAACTTTCCTATTGCCAAAGCATCCTTATCGTCCACCGAGCCGGACAACTGGAAATTCTGCTCGGCACGGATTGCATCAAGCTGCTGGCGATCCACAACGGTAAAAAAGCCATCGTTTACCGCATTGGCTATAAGCTCATCAATAATGTAATCAGAGAGGTCAGAGGAATTGGACTGAATGTTCAGGATAACGATTTTGCTTCCATTTGGAATTTTTTCGTTTAGATAGTCAGAAGCTTCCCGTATTGAGATGTCCAATTCATCAATCGTAGAAGTTTCGTTTGTGAATGCCGCTTGCTGGGGAGTGCTGGTGGTAGTCTGCTGTGCAGGAGGATTGCTTGCATAAGAGGTTAAGATTGTGAATGCCAAGGCAAGCGAAACTCTTGCCGCCAATGCGGATTTTGAGACTGTTTTGCTCATAAAAGAACTCCTATTTTCCCGCTCGTTCACCCCGCCAAACCCACGGGAATACAAGATTTGGCTAATTTACACCACGAACACTACATGGCTGCATGCCAAGCTGCAGTATGCTTGCCTCCGGCTTTTTGCAATACTTTGGCAACTTCAGGGAAAGGTGAACCTGTACCCATCGCTTCTGCCCAGTCCATTGGTGTGTAGCCGTCTCTGTCCAAGTGATTGACTTCAACATTCTTGGATATTAAATACTCAACAACGGGTTTTCTGCCTTCTTTTGCAGCCTCGTGAAGCGGAGTGAAGCCTTCGTTGCTTCTGGCATTGGGATTTGCACCGTTTTCAACAAGGAGTTGAACGTTTTTGAGTGCACCAAAACGAGCGGCCAGATGCAAAGCTATGCCTACGTTATGCAACTCGGGATCTTTTTTCTTTTGGGCTTCTATAAGCATTCTGAAAATTCCGTTTTCTTCAGAGTCTTCTCTAGTGGCTGCATCTTCTAGCGGGGTTAAGCCAAGCTGGCTGCTTTTTATGTTAACATCTGCACCGTGCCTTAGAAGAAATCTTACAACGGCAGTATTGTTTTTATTTACGGCAGTGGAAAGAGCGGTGTTGCCCTTGCTGTTTGGCGTATTCAGATAATCTCTAGAACGAACCAAGGATAATCTCATATTTACGGTATCCCCTTTTAGCGCATAAGTGACAAATTGATCGTTGCTTATTTGAACAGGCGGTTCCATTTTAGCATAATGTTTCCTTATGGATTCCGGATCCGTTGGATTAATGCCAATCTTTTGCTGAGCAGCTTTATGCTTCTTTTCCTTTAAAATATTATAATCCAAAAAATCTCCATAGTCTAGTGATTGAAAATTATCCGAGTTTTGAGATACAGCAGAATCCCATTTTTCTTCGTCTTTACTTCCTCCATCATACAAAGGTTGAACAATAAAATTGCCATTCTTATCTATGAAACCGAGTTTCTTGGCACTATTCCTTACCATAGCATAACCTTCGCCAAATGGCAAAGCTAAATCAAACTGAGGATTTATTGCTATTTGCCCTTTTCTATCTATATAACCCCATTTATTACCTATTTTAATGGGTGCCAGTTTGTTTCCATAAAAGAAATAAGAATCATCAAATTGTGGATTTATAATCGTCTCTCCTTTTTTATTAATCCAGCCGTATTTTTCTTCAATTCCTACTCCAAATAATCCGTCGCTGTCGTAAATTAATCCATCATATTGAGGGTTTATTATAAAATTCCCTTGTTTGTCAATAGCACCCTCTTTATCACCAACCACAACAACTGCCATTCCGTCAAAAAACATATCAACTTCATCAAATTGCTCATTTATCACAACTTCACCTTTTTGGTTTTTATAGCCCCATTTGCCGGTCTCTTTGTTTTGGAAAGCGTAGCGGTCATTGTTTATAAAATCAGTAATTTGATATTCCTCAACTACTACAGCTTGTTCTCCATTTTTGTTTATAAATTTCCACAATGTCTGCCCTTTGCTATAAATGCTTATTTTAGCTATGCCATTGTTAAAAGAGAAAGCATTTACTAAAGAGTCTATTTGCAAAAGCATTTTGCCCTTTTTGTCTATAAGCATTGGCGGCTGAGTTTCAATCTGAACCCAAGCTACGCCATCGCTAAAATCTTGCGCAAAGCTATAGATCGGATTGATTACAAACTTGCCTTTTTTGTCTATATAGCCCCATTTCCCGTCTTTGCCGCCTGTTTTTACCCTAGCCAAACCGCCTCTGAAAATATGCGCTTCACTGAATTGCGGGTTAATTACGATTTTTCCATTTTGTGAAAGGTCAATGTATTGATACTCCCCATTTGCTTCCTTTACAGGAACTATGGAAAAATCAATGTCCTCCGTTTTATTTTCGCATGAGGAAAATAAAACGCCTATTGTGAAAGCAAGTGTCAATTTAACTTTGCTCATATTTTACTCCTTGTTTTGCCTTCCAGCATTTTGGTTCTCCTTTTCTAGTTTTTATTTGCCCTGCCAAACTCTGGAAATGCGGGGATTGGCATGGGTTTTATTTTATTAACGAAGTCTATGACCCACTACAATCACGCCGTCGGGAACTGTCGTTATGGATGGAAGCTCAATGTAATCTATTTTCTTTTCCCATACAACATTTCCGTTATTACCATATTTTACCATAATTTCACTACCATCACCCACTGCCACTACACCATCGGAGACTGTCGTTACGGAATGATAATAATAATCGCTGTCTGCTTTCTTTTCCCATACAACATTTCCGTTATTGTCATATTTTATGATAATTGCACCTCCTGTTGCTACCACACCGCCGGGAACTGTCGTTACGGAAGAATAATAACCGCTGTCCACTTTCTTTTCCCATACAATATTTCCGTTATTGTCGTATTTTATAATAATTTCCCTTCCTACTGCCACCACGCCGTCGGGAATTGTTGTTACGGAAGAATAATAACCGCCGTCCACTTTCTTTTCCCATACAATATCTCCTTTATAGTCGTATTTTACGATAATTCCACTATAGGTAATACTTTGACTAGAGCCGTCAAATGAATTTCCTCCTGCTGCCACCACCACTCCATCAGGAACTGTCGTTACGAAAAAAGAATAATTATAAGGACCTCCATTTATTTTCTTTTCCCATACAATATTTCCGTTATTGCCGTGTTTTACGATAATTGGACTGTGGACAGAACTGTCATATAAATGACCTATTGCCACCATACCATCAGGAATTGTCGTTACGGAAGAATAAGAACCATTTATTTTCTTTTCCCATACAACATTTCCCTTATTGTTGTATTTTACGATAATATGGGCTCTAGGATGACCGAAGTCGTCATCTAAACATCCTACTGCTACCACACCGTCTGGAACTGTCGTTACGGAAGAATAATAAGCGTCATTGAGACTTTTAGACCATACAACATTTCCATTATGGTTGTATTTTACGATAACAGCAGCACTTGTAGTAATTCCCCATACAACAACTGCCAACGTTGCCATTGCAGCAAATGCTAATTTCTTCATTTTCTTTCTCCTTTCCCGCTCGTTCACCCTGCCAAACCCACGGGAATACAAGGTTCGGCTAGTTTGCACCGTTGTGGTGCATTTTTTGTGTTCGCCGCTTGCCTTTAGTTAACGGCGAATGCTTTGCGCTCAGTTTTTCAGGCAACGCACAGAGTATAATCTATGATCCTTATTACCGCCATAATGGAGAAAGGCGACTGCGTCATCGTATTTCATGCTACTGAGGTAGGCGTATTCGTTGCTAGAGCCGTCGGTCTCAGTGGAACTCCACCAGCAACCAGCGAGACCGACACTGCTGAAGCTACCATTATCCGAGCGACCAGCACCGCCCGGCAGAGCTGAAAAACCGTAATCGTCCGTGCCATTGCCAGACTGTCCTTCATAATAATTCCAGCCACTCGTTGCCTTTAAATACCCACCTGCCGTATAACTACCGCCGGGAGGACTTCCTGATAAGCCTTTATCATTCTCTACATAGTGGAACAATACATCCCAGTCATCATAGCTCGGAATATGCCAACCTTCAGGGCAAATGCCGCGATGAGGCTGTTGTATTTCACCTGAACAAGAAGTAAAATCGCAATTTGGGTCAAGTGCCATAGCCGTTGACCAGTTGTACAACCTGCCATACTTTGCGCAGTTGGCTGGGTCATCATTATAGCACTTACTGCCCTCAACATAGTAATCCAAATTCTCTGCTATCCAAGTTTGGTTACCTATTTTCTTAGTTTTATAATTTTCGATGTCGTTTCCCTTGCTACCGCCATAATTGGGTGGATCACCATCAGACGAACAGGAAAGGGAGAATGCCATAGTTGCAAAAGCAACTGCCAAAAGAAAACCTCTTGTTTTGCTCATA
>LIUH01000185.1:0-4144 GCA_001462225.1 Fibrobacteria bacterium GUT31
AAAAATTAAACAAGCCGGAGGATTTGAGAATTGCTCTATTTCGGAAATTACTCTTGCGGAACTAAAATTTGGAGCAGAATTGAGCGAGAATAAAAACTATAATACTAATTTAGTGGAAAACTTTTCAAAAGAAATTACAATTTTGCCTATACTTAATTGTTTGGATATTTACGCAAAAGAAAAAGCCCGGCTCAAAAAATCCGGCTTTTTGATTGATGATTTTGATTTGCTTATAGGATGTTCTGCCATATCAAATGGCTTGGTTATGGTTACCGAGAATGAAAAACATCTCGGCAGATTAAACGGTATTGTTATTGAAAATTGGATTGAGAGGATATAAAATATCAATCCCTGAATTAACCGCAACTACCGTGGCACAATATTTGTCAGAACCCCGATACCTCCGATTAACAGGATTTTCCGCAAAAACACAAAAACGCCCTTCTACAAATGCTTTACCAAGTCTGCGGATATACTTATTTACCCGATATTGCCATTTATATTTTCAATCTCGGTTTTAACAATATTTGCAACATTTTTTGCAAAATCCAGATAAGTTTTGGCCTTTTCCTGAGTAGGTAGAGTGCCGTTTGATAAAAGCCCAATATTGCTGGGATAACGAAATTCTACATATAAATCTCTAATGTCTTTTAATAAAATTTCATCTATGCCCCAATCCTTTACTCCCTTTGCTATATGATACAATTCTACCAAATCGTGACTTTTCTTGAACGGAATTTTAAATTTCGCAAGATAGCCCTTTAGGTATTTTTCAATGGCTTGTTGGCAATGAAAAGCCAGTTCACCGGTAAATTCGGGACGTTCGGCAATAAACTCTGCAAGAGCTAAATCTTTGTCGGCAAAAAACGTCCATGCTTGTGGATTTGACACGCTATTTTCCATAGAGTTCCTTTCCTGTTTCTTCAATTTCTCGTGCAAAAAAATCTTCTCTGCTTTTCAAATAATCAAATTCTCCTTTTGAATAAACTATGATATCCATAGCAAATTGATAGTTTATTTCCAATAACGCTGTGGATATAGGGCGCCTTCTATCCATTCTTTCGTCAAAAGTTTTGGCAAATTCTTCGGTGTCTAAAATCACAACCAAATCTATGTCGCTGTCTTCTGTTGCTGTGCCGGTTGCATAAGAACCGAATAAAATAATTTTATAGACATTCAAACCCATAAGGCTTTGAACTATCCTAGAAATTACATCTGCAGACAGAGACATGAAGGTAATATAGAAAAGCAGAATATCCCCCTAATCGGGGGTATCGGGGTTCTGACAAAAGCAACACCTAGCCTTGGGTTAGTCGCCGCCCAGCGGCGGGCACTATTTCACGCTGTAGATTTAATCTTCGTAATGGTCTTTGCAGGATATTATTTCCAAATCTTTATTTTCTGTGCCATTATAAACCAATCTGTTGGCTTCGTCTATTCTGCGGCTTTCATTTAGCCATTGCCTCTAATTCTTCTATTGTGAAAGTTGTTTTTGTTTCCCATTCCTCTTGGCTTGGCAAATGCCAGCCGGAAGGGTCGTTGGCGTAGCTTCAGCCATCCAGGTTTGTTCGCCTATTTTGATGGTTTTGCTTTTATGGGACGTATCCGGCTCTTGTTTGCACATCCAATTTGGGTTGCCCTCACGGGCAACGTGTCATTTGGGAGCATTCCCGCCATTAACGGTGTGCCTGTGCAACGTTACATTGCATTATGTGCATCACATCGGCATTATGCATCCCGTTCCGTAGAGACGGATAATTATCCGTCTCTACAACGTCGTTTCACAACGTTACAAACAACAACATCGCACATCAATGCAAATATCACGGCAAAAAATAAAATCATCATTTCTGGGCAATCATATTCGCATTGGGGCGACGGTCTGAACCCCGATGCCCCCGATTTTTAGGATTTAGGGGATTTCAGAATTTCGTTCCACAATCGGGCAAATCCTTTACATAGGAGTATCGGGGA
Source organism: Fibrobacteria bacterium GUT31 (assembly GCA_001462225.1). Taxonomy (GTDB): domain Bacteria; phylum Fibrobacterota; class Fibrobacteria; order Fibrobacterales; family Fibrobacteraceae; genus Fibrimonas. The sequence goes on from LIUH01000185.1 coordinate 1,975, forward strand.
GCGGATAAAAGCAACTGGCGTTCTTCGCTTCAATTTTTTACGCAGCGATTTAAAAAAGTTTCATACTCTTTCAACGTGCCAATTACTTTTTCTTTGTCAAGAACGCTATCGTCTGCTCCCAGCCAATTTTCACGTGATACGATAGCAACAGTCATATATTTGCCATTGCCAAAACGGTCAGGTTTTCTTATTTCTGCTCTGTTTTCATTTTGGGCTTGCTTTATTAAAACATCATGCCATTCGTTCCTAATCGTATTCCTTTTATCCTTTTCATGAACTTCTATTTTGAAACATAAATCTCCTTGCTCAATTTGAAGATAAACCGAATAACCTTTCCACTGTATGAAATACCACCAAAACCCCAAAAAACCACCAGTCGGATTTTGTACATATTTCCAAAAGCCATAGTTCCCGTTGTTGCTAATTTCCAAGGTTTTATCAAGATATTGGTAAAATCCTTTCCAACTGTTATCATTCCATTTTTCAACAGCTTGTATTTCGTAAGATTTTTCAGAATTTTCAATGTCATTTATCCTATCCACAAAATCAGAGTAAATGTCGTTGTCAATTTCGTGAGTTTGATATTTGTTAAAGAATTCTAATAACTCTGCTCTGCCAATATATTCATATCCCTTTTTTAAAACTTCATTGCGAGAGTATATTGGTTCGCTTCCGGTTTTTAGATAGATGCAAATCATTTGCCGATTTTCTGCTTTGCATAGTTCTTGTGCGTGCTTTTTGTAGGTGTTTAATTGGTCTGAATGTTCGCTTGTTTCGGTTTTGTCTTCAATGATAATCAAAATATCGTCATTGATTTTTGCCAAGATATCAATCTTTTTCCATTGTCTTTCCGTTTCAACTGTTGTGATTAGAAAATCATTGTTTTTGCGGAGCAGAAATCTAACAAATTCTTGCGCTGTTTCATGCAATTTTTTGTTGTGTTTGGCGGTTTCAATGTCTGCCCATTGAATTAGCCAAGTGAAGAAGCCGTCGTGCGACAGTTCTTTTGTTGCTATTGAAAAAATGTTAGGTTTCATTTTCTCTTCTCCTATTTCCCCGGGTTCTTGTTTTGTCCTGCCAAACTTTTGGGGAAGTTAGGGTTTGGCAGGTTCGCACCACCATGGTGCATTTTTTGAATTTAGTTTTTTAAACAACGAACTGAAAGCAAGTCGGACTTACCGGTACCATTCCCTTCGGCCATCTTTTGGCCGTAATGCATATGCCAGTAGTAGGCGAAGTTGCTATTGTCGCTATCGTACTCTGTGGCTGTCCACCAGAGACCGCGGTCACCGACACGGTGGAAGCTACTGTTATCCTTTGAATAGCTGTACCCGCCTGGCAGAGCTGAAAAACCGTAGTCATCTGTGCCATTGCCACTAGAACCGTCAATAAATTCAATAAAAGGTGGTCTCATATTACTCCAACCACTCCTTGCCTTTAATTTGGTTCCTGCTGTTGAAGTACCTCCTGCATAATTTACAAGAACATCCCAATCGGCATTGCTAGGAATATGCCAGCCACTAGGGCAAATTCCCTGATGTTTTTTCTCTATCAAATTAGGACACATATTGTTATTGCAGCTTTGCGGAAGTTTCATAGCCGTTGACCAATCATATAAACGACCGTATTTTGTACAATTAGCCTGAATTTCATCAGGTGATAATGTTTCTGTAATGGGAATATCGTTGTTGTCCCAATCTACTATGACTTCACCGCCTTCGCCGTAACATCTGCTACCGGGGGCATTGTAGTTCAAGTTCTCCGCAAACCAAACTTGTTCGCCGATTTTCACCGTTTTGTATGTCTGTCCCTCATAAATCAACGAACCAGAACTCCAGCCACCCTGACCGCCAACGGAAGAACTGGATCTGTTGATTTCCGCTCCTTCTTTTATCTCTCCATTATCGCAATGCTGATACTCCCGGTCATATTCCTTGCCACCGCAGGTACTAATATTGCTGTTTTCAGAACCATCAGAGCAAGAAAATGTGAATGCCATAGCAAACACAATGCCTACTGTGAGTAGAAAACACTTCGTTTTCATAGTGAACCTCCTTCGGTTTGTGTGCTCCCGCCTTTCTTATTACCCCTCTTTGATGCCTGCACAAGAAGGGCGTATTTGGCTATGTTTATGTTCAATTTTCTGATGAACGGCTCGTAATTCGCCGCC
>LIUH01000185.1:4345-5233 GCA_001462225.1 Fibrobacteria bacterium GUT31
CTGAACTCTCGCCTTTTTAAGCACTATGTCAACCTTCATGCTGCCCTCGTCAACACGGTCTCGCACCAGCTCCGTGAACGCAATGTTGCGGGCTTTCAACTCCGCTATCCACGGCACAAGACCGACTGCCGCCGCATCGGAGGCGTACGGGCCTTCCAATTCCTGCAATATGTTGTATGTGGCCGAGGTTTGCTCGTTCAAAGACTTTTTGGCTATGTTGCCGTAGGTGTCAAAGACGATTTGGAGGCGTTTTGCCGCTTCCCGCACTCCTGTGTTGAAATGCCTCAAAGCAGTTGCGTTTGTTTCCGCCAGCCCTCTCCAAATCTCGTCCCTAGCCCTGTCAGCCTCTTGCATCTGCTCGGTGATGGCACTTTTGACGATTTTTTTGAGGGCCAAGTCCACTTTGTCGTAAAGCGGCAGATAAGCCTCAAACAGGGATGTTATGTTCAAAGCCCCCGGGGTTTGCTCCACCACCAAGTTCTTGAACTCGGTGTGGAACTGGAAATGAGCGTCGTTACGCAGCCTGTTTGCGGTGATAGCGTTGATTTTCATCGCTTTTTCTCCTTTTTTGGTTGTTTTGGTGTGTTGCGGGTGGGCAATATGCCCATTCCGGCTTGATTTGGGGTATTGTCTGTGGGCAATGTGCCCATTCCGACCTGATTTGGGGTATTGTCCGTGGACAATGTGCCCATTCCAACCTGATTGATGGTATTGCCCGTGGACAATGTGCCCATTTTGGCTGATTGGAGGTATTGCCCATGAATAATGTGTCCATTCCGGCTTGATTGGAGAGATTGCCCGCGGGCAATATGTTCCTTTTAAATGCGCTTGCAAGCCCGTTTTTGGGCGTTTTGGCAAAATACTTCTTTTTGGCCTCCGAAGCGGAGA
>LIUH01000186.1 GCA_001462225.1 Fibrobacteria bacterium GUT31
GCCCAGGAAGGTAGTTGGAGTATTTCCGGCTTGGGCGAACACGGTACGCGTATCGATTTTGATCCGGTTCCCGGCGCAAAGCCGGATGGGGAAGTAGCGACGACCCACAGCATCGCCTATAACAATTATCAAGTATCCCCCCGCGCAAATTTGGGGCTCAAATACTCAAGGGAAGGGCTTCAGGCCGGCCTTACAGCGGATACTGTTGCTGGCGGCGGCGACAACATGGGCAACTTTGTTTTCTATGGCGAAAATTACACAGTAACGGCAGAAGTTGCGCTTGGGAAGGTTTTTAACCAGACCGGTGGAGGAATAAACAGGCTGTGGGGCGAGTACAAGTTCCTGAACGGCATGCTCAACCTTAAGGCCTCCTACAGATCTGATTATAATGATGGTATTTGGGCGTCCGACAGAACCGCCGCTTTCATGGGTTTCGGCGGGAGTGCTAAAGTTTACACAGCTGAAGATAAGGAAGTAAAAGAGGGCGATAAAAAAGTTGGTGATTATGATTACACCAGAACGATTTTATACCACGGTGATCCCTTCGCTAACGAACATACCTTCGCCAAATATGACACCAATGACTTTCTGCAGGCTAATTTCAAAGTTACCGCCCTTGAATTCGGTGTACAGGTTCGCAACTTTTTTGACCAAAGCGGACTTGGGTACAAAGGTTATGCGACCTATAATTACACACAATACGGTAAAACAAAATTTGTTGATGATGTCATCAAAAAGTCCATCATTGGTCTAAAATTCGACCAGGCCCCACTTCAGTTTGCCGCGCAGTTCAAACTGGAACAGTACGGCGTCTACTTCGGCGGCAAATTCTTCGCCGGCCCCGTAACTGTCGGTCTCAGCTTCATGGGCAATTTGCAAGGATCTGAGATTACGGATGATAGCGGAAATAAAACTACAGCCAATGACAAACGCCTGAAATTCGGCGGCGCGGTCGATTACAACGCCGGCGCGTTCGGCGGCGGAGTCAAGGGCTACTACGACAGACAGAACGACAAAACAGGCAGTGGATACGGCTCATTAATCGGCGTGGTGCCGAACTTCTTCTTCAACGCCATCCCCAGCCATCTCCGTTTCACCGTAAACACCGGTTTTTACTTCTTCGGCGTAAAAAACAGAGACGGGGTGGACGATTCAAGCGACATGGTCTGGGCGTTACAGCCTGAACTCGCTTGGAACTTCAGGGGAACAGGCGCCCAGCAAGCTCCCAGCACCGGAATAATCGCCAGATACAGAGTGGCCAGTGCTTTCGAGGCTAACAGGGTAATCGGCGGCGGCGGCGTTCCTGACGGAAGTGGTAATCCTGCAAACTACAAAGACGGCGCGAACTTCTTTGACATCGTGTTCAAGTGGAACTTCTTCTAGTCTGATTTAACACAATCCTGTCCCTTCGGGGGGGAAACAACAGCCCGGCACCTTCGGGTTTTAGGTGCCGGGCTTTTTTTAACAAATACAAATTTAAAAAGGTTTTAAAGGTTTCAAATGAAAAAATTTATACCAATGTTTTTTATCGTCTTCTTTTTATTCTCTTCCTGCGCATCTTTCAAAAACCAGGTTCAGCTTGCGGAACAGAAGGCGCCGCCTTTCAAGGTAAGTTTGAGATCCCCACAGGTTCCCGCGGGCAGGATCGAAGCGCAGTTTAACAAGGCGTTCCCACAGACGGGCATAAGAAAAATGGACGTTGACGTTTCATATTTCTATTTTGAGGACGCGGTCTGCCTTCAGTTCAGAATCAATATGGTCACGTATTACCAGTTCTGGCACAGGCCCGCCCGTGTTGCTTATTTAGCGGCCCTTGAAAAATACAATAATGACTTCAACGGGCGCGGCTTGAGGAACAGGAACTCCAAAACGAAAAACCAATACGGAGCCGCGGAAGGCTGTTACGTGATTTGGCAGCTGAGCAGTTTTTCGCTGCAGAAAAGCGGCAACATGGATATAGAGCTTGGGTACTACTTCAGGGAGGACTCCCCGTTTTTCGCCGTGACGCAGATGCCGGCTTCTTACGTGAGTCCGTCGAACGACCTTAAAGAAAACGAGGACAGCCCTGAGATACCGATGTTCCTGACGAGGGTGCAGGCACAGGCGCTTGCGGAGTTATTCTCGCAGGAGTACTTACAGGGTCTTACCCCGGAGGTACTGCCCACGGCCCAAGGGAGCTCCACGGAAATTGAGTTTGACGGGTATTGATGCGAGGGCATTGTTGCGTTAGGTGTTTATGTATTGCAAATATTCACAATTCTGGCGGAGAAATGATTTCAACGGGATTGTAATTATGAATAGCATTTATCAAAGCAACCATCCTTCGTGTTTTTACTTTTACCAAATGGGTAAAATTCCAACTCAGTAATATACCAATTTGATTAGTTGACGCTAATGCCGTATGTAAAGCATCATCAAAATATTTTTCCGGAAATATTTCATTTTTGATATATAGCTCTGCCAGATATTGCACTTCATCAGTAATGGACAATGATGTAAAATTTGTAATTTTCTCCAACATTTTATCTTGTAACGGCTGAGATGCCCTCTTTATTTCATCAATGACTAACTCTGAAATAAAAACATTGTACTCGTTTATATGTTTCCAAAATTGTTGAGTTTGATTCAATCTTTCCAGGGTACGCTTGTCAAATAATGCACTTATAACAGTGGTATCCAAATATATATTAGTTTTCAATGAACATCACCTGTTTAGATGTCTTTGCATAAGCCTTTACCGCTCTTAAAATATGGATTTCCATCAGCATATCATCAAAAGGGAATTCATCGCGGGCTTCTTCTTCAAGTTTTTGGACAATTTCCAGCGGAACAGCCAATTTTTCCCCAAGAGAACGGTAATCAAACATTAAGTTTTCCATAAAATATACCTCTAAAATAAAGCATAACACATAAAGTAAAAAAACGTAAGTCGTTTTGTAAAAACATGTCACGGCACCTAACGCCCCGCCACCTCCTGACAGGCAACCGTAGGTTATCTCCCCTTGTCAAATTTAGGAGGATTCTAGAATGAAAAAAATTCTCGTAGTCTTATTAATACTTTCTGTGGCGTGGGGAGTATTCGCCCAGGAAGGTCAGTGGAGCTTGTCCGGCAAAGCGGAGATCGGAGCGCTCATTAATTTCGATCCAGACCCGAAAAATGAAATGCAAGATGAAGTATCGCTTATTTACGGTAGGGGATATTGGCGCAATTATGACCAATATGGCGCAATTGAGGGTCAGGTAACTCTTGGTTACAAAAGGGATGCGATCAATGTCGGCCTGATTTTTAGCACCGAAGGTTATATTAACGGTTCCGCGACAGCCGCAGGCGAAAACTACAGGTTTCAGGTAACCAGCGACCTCAACCAGCTGATATTTCCCAACGATGTTAGTGGCGCAACTGCACAATCAACTTATCCAACCACCTTTAGAGGTGGCGCCGGAAGAGGTGATTTTGGCCGTGTGCTAAACAGGCTTTGGGGTGAGTATAAAATGCTGAATCAAGTTGTTACCCTTGAGGTAGCCTACAGGAGCCGCGATGTTGAATATTGGGTTTCCGACAAAACAGGCGCCTATATTGACGATGTTGTCGCTGCCAGCGGAGGATCCCCCAACAAAATCTATAACCCCGGTAACTATAATGTCCATAATTTATGGCGGGGCAATGATGCATACAACCCTCCGCGTACTTTTACCCATTATGACAGGGGCAACTACATATTGGGAAACCTCAAATTCACAGGTCTTGACCTCGGCTTAGTTATTCCAAATGTGTTTCCCACCGACTATACGGCAAGAGCCAATCCTTGGGATTGGGCGACTCCCGGCGGTAACAACGGCGTAAAATTCGTTGACGATGCACTCAAACAGTCTATTTTCGGTGCAAAGTTCGTAATGTCCCCCATTGAAATCGCTGCGCAACTCAGACTGGATGATTACGGAATCTACTTCGGTGGTAAATTCTTCGCCGGCCCTGTAACCGCCGGCCTCAGCTTCATGGGCGAAATGACTGACGCAGACAACGACGGAAAAACCACGAAAGCGGGTGCCAGCGTCGCTTACAACGCCGGCCAGTTTGGTGCGGGCCTTGGAGGCTGGTATAGAAGCTCTGGGACCAGTGATACAAAAGACAATTATATCGGTATCGAACCCAACTTCTTCTTCAACGTTATTCCGACACATCTCCGCTTCAAGCTTGACGCCGGTTTCTACTTCTTAACATTCAAAAGGCCTGATGGAGATACTAGCAATGATGGCAATGTATGGGCAGTACAGCCACAGCTCTTCTGGAACTTCAAAGGCACCGGCGCTGGAGAATATTACAGCGGTCTTAACACCGGCATGATCCTCAGGTACAGGATTGTGAGTAACGCTGTAAACAAACTTGACGTCACCTTCAAGTTTGATATTTAATTGACGCGTAACCTGTCCCCTCACGGGGGCGGGTACGTGAAAAAGCCCGACGCTTGTCGCCGGGCTTTTTTTTACACCTAACAAGGTTTTCATGAAAAAAATTATTTCAATAACGTTGCTTGTTTTATCGCTGAACTCGTGCGCCAGTTTCAAAAAACAGGTCGAACTAGCAGGGCAGAAAGAAGCGCCTTTCACCGTAGACCTGAGATCCGCAAAGGTGCCGGCCGGAGAAACAGGGGCGCAGTTCGACAGTTCGGTTCCTTTAATGCCTATAAGAAAAATCGATGTCAGCGTAATTTACTTTCCCGACGAGGACGCAGTCTGCCTGCAATACAAACTCAGCCCTAACACGTTTTACCAGTTTTGGGACAAGGACGGCCGCGACGCTTTTGTAAAAGCCCTCGACAAATACAACGAAGACTTTCAGGACAAAAATCTCCGTAACAGCATAAGCGGAAGAACAAAGAGCCGGTACGGAACCACCGATGGCTATTTAATCTGGCAATCCGGCTCATTCGGGGTGCAGGCCAAGGGCAACATGGACATGGAATTCGGCTACTATTTCAGGGAGAAAGCGCCGTTCTTCACCGTAACGCAGGGAGAGGTGCAATTTGAAAACTATCTCGCCGGTGAAGAAGAAGAAAAACTCATGATAAGCGGAGAAAGGCCGATGTTCTTTACCCGATCGCAGGCCGCGGAAGTAGCGGCTTTCTTTGATCAGGGTTTCTTGGACAGCATTACACCGGAGTTACAGCCGTTATTCGAAAGAACAGTCAGAGAAGTTGAGTTTGACTCTTATTGAGGGAAGGAGGAGAGGGCTACCAGACTATTTTTAAACCGTCTTCTTTATATTGCTCAAATAATCTATCTTTGCTGATCATTATCATGTCTTTAGTTATAGCTTGCCATATCAACATTCTATCAAAGGGATCCTTATGATTTTCTTTTAGAGGTAATTCATAAAATGTTATTGTTTCTTTTTCTTTCAAATTTATTACCGTAAAATCCATTTCTTTTATATATTTCGGAAAATCTATTATATTTATATTTTCAAATGAATATTTCCTGATTCTTGTTTTTAATGATATTT
>LIUH01000187.1 GCA_001462225.1 Fibrobacteria bacterium GUT31
GCGACGTTTGGAATATGGAGCAACTTATCGGTTTGCATCTCGTCTATCAAACGTATTTTGCCGTCAAGTTCGGAAATTTTATCACCAACGGCCCGCATTTCTTCCACAGCGGAGTCCGCATTTTGCCCGGCCTTTTTGAGTTCGCCGATTTTCTTTGATGCGGCGTTGCGCTGTGCCTTTAATTTCTCGGTCTCGGCAATCAACTCCCGCCTTTTAACGTCAAGTTCCAGAACCTCGTCAATGCTCACACTTGAATTCTTTTTTTTAGTCTCTGCGCGGTAAAACTCCGGGTTCTCGCGAATTTTTTTAATATCCAGCATGGAGGGAACTTAGAAATTTCCACTCCCCAAGCGAGTTTATCAGCATTTTCTATATTACCCTCACAACTAACGACGGAGGTTTTTGTGAAAAAAGTGCTATTCACTGCGGTGTGCGCAACCGTGCTGATTTCATGCGCATCAAAAAGAGCCGCTTTTGTGGACTCTGCAATAATTGAAGCCAAAACTCTTAAAGAATTGGCAACGGTTAATAATTTGGCGGTTCCGCCGGAGGCAGATTCTCTGATAGCAGCCGCTGAGAAACAAAATGAAGAACGCCAAACAGAACAGGCATTTGTTTTGGCAGACGAAGCCGTTTTGAGGCTTCATCTTTCCCTGGTAAAACAGGAACAAGAAGTTCTTGCAACGGAAAACAAAAAGGCGGCAGATAGCCTGGTTGCGTCAAATGAATATTTGGGCGTTTACCGCAACGTTCTGCAAGAACGCAAAAATGCACCAAAAGAACAGGTCACAAACTGAGGAGGTTTTATGAAAATTCAAACATTTGCAATTTTAGCATGCACCGCAAGCTTGTTTGCTCAAGAGGCAAGCTCACCCGAACCTGCACCTGCACCCGCAGTTGCGGTTCAAGAAGAACTCCTTCCCTGCGAAGCATCTTTTGACGCTGTCAAGAGCGCATACCCAAAAGATGCAGCCACAAATCGTATTTATGCTACGGTAGAGGCAAGGGTAAAGGCGTTAAAAAACACAGAAAAAGACAAACGCAAAGGTGCAATTTACGAGGCGGAATTAAGAGCCTGCGATTTGGCAGTTGAACTTTTCAAAACCCAGCAATCCAATGCTGCGTTTCGCAAAAGCTCAGACTCTTTAAATCAGAAGAATTTTGCAGTGCAAAGAGAAATTTCCGCTGTAAAAGATTCCCTTATAAATTTGTGGTCCAGCGATGCCCAAGGTGCAAGGTCTTTGAATGCGGCTTTGAGTGACGAACGCAACCGCCTTGAGAGGCTGAACAAGGAAAAGGAAAAAGCCCTTGCTGAAAAAGACAGCTTGCTCAAAGCGCAAAAAGCCGAAGCCGAGAAAAGGCTGAATGCTCTTCAAGGCAAAGCCATTAGCGTTTATAAAGACGCAAGAGGTACAATCCTTTCCATGAGCGACATCTTGTTTGAAACCGGAAAAGCGGATTTAAAAGAGGAACTCAAGCTAAACTTAGCGGAAATTGCGGGAATCCTCAAAACTCTTTTAACCGAATCTAATATTGAAGTAGAAGGGCATACCGATAATGTCGGCTCTGCAGAGTATAATCAAAAACTAAGCGAGCAAAGAGCAAACGCGGTTTTAAATTACCTTGTGGATAGAGGCATTGATAAAACCCGCCTGAAAGCAAAAGGTTTTGGTTTTGATAAGCCGGTTGCGGACAATGATACTCCCGAAGGCAAAGCTAAAAATCGCAGGGTTGAGCTTGTTATAAAGGATTAAAAAGTGTTTTATGCACAGTTCAAGAGCATAAGCGGCAAAGAAACTTATCCTTTGTCGCAAATTGTTTACAAGGATAGCGCAGGTTCTCTTTTGGGGGTCAGCCATGACTGCTCCGCATGGAAATCTCGCTCGCCGGAAGAATGGAAAAATTTATTCGGCAACCGCCGCTCAAGTTTTGCCCCGGCAGATTTGAGTGGAGTGTGGAGCAAGCGCGAGCTTGTTCTGCCGGAGCTTCCGGTTGAAGATATTGTGACGCTTCAAGAGGGCTGGACCCCTCTTTTCAATGCGCAAAAATTGGCAAAAGAGATAAACATTAAGAGCCTGCATGTAAAGCTATGCGGAAATTCGCACACAGGCAGTTTCAAAGATTTGGGCATGACCGTTTTGGTTAGCCAGGTTAATCATTTAATAAAAAACGGAATTCCCATAAAAGCCGTTGCATGCGCAAGCACAGGCGATACTTCCGCTGCGCTTTCCGCATATTGCGCGAAAGCCGGCATACCGAGCATTGTATTTTTGCCGGCGGGGAAAATTTCCGTGGCACAACTTGTGCAGCCCATTTCAAACGGCAGCATTGTTTTGGCACTGGATACGGATTTTGACGGTTGCATGAAAATTGTTCAGGAGGTGGCGGCAGATAAAAGCATTTATTTGGCGAATTCCATGAACTCGCTCCGAATTGAGGGGCAAAAAACCATTAGCTATGAGCTTTGCCAAGAGTTAGGCTGGGATTTACCGGATGTAATAATTATACCGGGCGGGAATTTGGGCAATGTGAGTGCATTGGCAAAAGGCATAGACGATTTATCGGCACTCGGCTTAACGGACAAAAAACCGCGCATAGTAGTTGCGCAGGCACAGAACGCAAATCCGTTTTACCAAGCGTATAAAAGAGATTTTGATAAACTGAGGCCCGTGCAGGCCCAAAAAACTTTAGCAAGCGCGATTCAAATAGGGAACCCGGTTAGCTACCCTAAGGCACAGCAGGCAATAAAAGATTACAATGGGATTGTTGAGCAGGTTTCCGAGCAGGAACTCTCAGATGCCGCCCACCGAGCCGATAAAACCGGGCTTTACTGTTGCCCGCATACAGGTGTTGCGTTGGGAGCTTTATTTAAATTAAGGGAAAAAGATATTATTTCAAGCGATGAATCCGTTGTTGTTATCAGCACTGCGAATGGGCTTAAATTCTCCGAATTCAAAGCTGCTTATCATGAGCAAAAACTTGATGGAATTTCTCCGAAATACGCAAATGCAATACATCATTTGCCGGCAGATGCCGGCACTGTCATAAGCAAGTTGAAATTGATATTGCAATAGCTGAACATTTGTTCAGGTTGACAATGGTTTTGTTTTTTTCTATATTTATAATACCTACAAAAACGGAGGATTTATGCCAAATTGTGTTAAATGCGGGGCTGAAATTGCGGAAGGAGTGAAATTCTGTCCGAAATGTGGAGCAAATTTATTTCCTGAGGAACCGGCGAATAAGGAACCAGCAGGGGAACCAGCGGGACCGGTAGATATAAATAAGGGTAAGGAGTATGTTAACAAATTTTTAGATAATCAATATATGAACTACGCCGGCATAGCCGGTTTAGCGACCGGTGCTCTTTGCGTAACCATTGGATGGATTCGGTACGTAAATTATTTCATATGGTTTTTTGCCATTGGCGGCATTTTATTAAGCGTTGCCGGGTTGCTAAAAGCCAAAAAAGAGAAAAAAGCAAAGGGAATTAGCATCGCAGGCCTTATTGTGAGCATTGTGGGTCTTGTGCTTTCAATGTCCACTTGCATATGTTACTTGTTTGTAGGTTCTACTTTAAGACGCCACGGGTGGTATTATTAAGACGCCACGGATGGCCTAACAAAATTTTCACTAAAAAAATAAAAAAATGGGCTTGACAAAAGTGCCATTTTTTTCTATATTTGCGGTTGTATTGAAAAACAGAGATTTTTTAATATGCGAGTAAAAGCTGAAAATCGTGTAAAAGAGTAAGCAAAGAGAGGAATTTATGGGAGTCGCTGGTTTAGTGCTAGGAATTGTAAGTGCCGTTGGGGGATTTATCCCGTTTTTAAATTACGGTGCTTGGGTAATAGGCGTTGTAGGCATTATATTAAGTGCCATTGCGATGAAAAAGGCTAAAGCCGCAGGACAACCTGCCGGATTGGCTGTTGCCGGGCTTGTTTTAAGCATTATAGGCACTGTTATTTCAATAATCGGTTGCGTTTGCATTGTGATTTGCGCTGGTGCTGCCGCTGGTCTCAGTGGTTATTAGTAGTAAACTGCTCCGCCTTCGGCTTGTAGTAACAGAGAAATTTTGTTGACTGGAGAAGTCGGCTGGGTATGGGATTTTGAAAAATGTTTCCAACCATTGAACTTTTTGGGCGTGAGATAGGTTACTATCCGCTCATGGTTCTATGTGGTGTATTCGCTATAGGCATTTATGTAAGCGTGACATCGGAAAAACGTAAATACGATTATACAGATGCAATAATATTTCTTTTAATTATTGTGATTGGCCTCATGGTTGGAGGTCATTTGCTTTATGCTTTGGTTAATTATAAAAGCTTTTCCGTATTCGGCGATATAGAAAATATAAATACGCCCGCAAAATTTTTTAATGCTTTAAGCCTTGTGCTGGGCGGTAACGTATTTTATGGCGGCCTTATCGGAAGCATAATAGCAGGTTATATTTTAGTAAGGAAAAATAACGAATATAAAAAGTACGTCGATATTATTGTGGTAGGTGTGCCGCTGTTCCATTTTTTCGGAAGAATCGGTTGTTTTTTAGGAGGTTGCTGCTTTGGAATTGAGAGTAAAATAGGGTTCATTTATAAATATAATCCTATAGAGATAGCTAATGGAGTCCGGCGTTTCCCTGTTCAATTGCTTGAAGCCTCTTTTAATTTATTCCTGTTTTTTTTGCTGCATTATTTACTTTGCAAGAGAAAATTTGAAAACAAATTGATATATGTATATTTAACAATATATGCCACAGGAAGGTTTTTCTTGGAATTTTTGCGAGGGGATGCGTATAGAGGGATATGGTTTTCCCTTTCTACATCTCAAATAATAAGTATTCTGATTATCCTTGCAATAATAGTTATTCATATACGTAAGGCAATTTTTTTACGCTCCAGCCGTTGATAGAGGCTCATTTTTTTCTATATTCTTTTAATTGCAATCTTTTACCAACATATCCGCACAGGCTATTCCCGTTTGGAATGCCTTAAAAAACGCTTTTGAACAAGGGCGTCTCCCTCAAATGCTGTTATTAGACGGGCAAGCCGGCATCGGCAAAAAACTTTTGGCTATGGATTTGGCAAAAATGCTCTGCGAACATAGCAGCGAACCCATTATTTGGCTAACTCCCATAGACGGCAAAGCCGAAGATAGAGACTCGCCTGCAAAAATAGATGCCAAAATAGCAGAACTTTCGCAAAAATTTATGCAAAATCCCTTTCATACGGGGTATATAACGGAATCTGCGCTTATATCCGTTGGAATGGTAAAACATTTGCTGAGAAATTTTGAATTAAAGGCGGGCGGTAATCGCGTTGCGATAATAACAAATGCAGACTCAATGAGAGATGATGCTGCGAACAAACTTTTGAAAACCTTTGAAGATGTTCCGCCGAATACGTATTTTATATTAACCGCAAATTCCAGACATTCCCTTTTGCCGACTATACGCTCGCGATCAACTTGCTTTTCCGTATCTTCTTTGAGCAACAGCGAAATCTCCGAAATTTTAAAGTATTATGGCTATGCCGCACCGACAGGGGATATTTTGGAATTTGCCGCAGGTTCGGCCGGAAAAGCTATGCTTGCCGTTGATTCGAATTATTCGGCTATAAAAGAAAAAATTGAGGTTTATGCAAAGCTCGCTCTTGAAGGCGATGCTTCTTCTGCAATTTTATGTACACAAGCAATAGAAAAAGATGCAAACATCGCCGCATTTTTTTTAGAAGGCTTGGCTTTGTACCTGTTAAAAATTTATAGCGGGCAATGCTCGGTTCATATACAAAGCATACATTTTCTATTACAGGCTATGCTCGCAAAAAAATTCACCGCTGAACATGCCATTCAAAATATGGCTTTGAGGCTTGCACAAAAGGCAATATGACAAACGCACACTTATCATTGGAAATAGCTAAAAGGCACAAAGTCTCGGTTCTCTTGGCGCGAATTTTGGTTTTGCGGGGAGTTAAAACGCTTGAAGAAGCAGACCACTGGCTGGACTGGAACATTTCTTGCGAGCACGATCCGTTTTTGATGAAAAATATGGATAAAGCCATAGACTTGGTTTCGGCTGCCCGTGAAAATAAAAAGAATGTATGGATTTATGGGGATTACGATTTGGATGGTATTTCCAGTGTGGCGATTCTGGCTTGGGCTTTAAGCGATTGGGGGTTGCCTGTGAATTGGATGCTGCCCAATCGTTTTGACGGCGGCTATGGGCTTTCCACTGCTACTTTGCAAAAAATGAAGGATTCCGGTGCCGAAACTTTAATATTGGTGGACACAGGCATAACCGCAAAAGAAGAGATAAAAGCGGCAAAAGAATTTGGAATGCAGGTTTTGATTTTAGATCACCACAAACCTTCCGGGGAAGGCCTGCCCATAGCAGATGCAATATTAGACCCCTTTCTGGAAGATTGCCGGTATCCGAACAAATCCCTATGCGCAGCCGGCGTTGCTTACAAGTTTTTGCACGCCCTTTACCAAAAAACCGGCAAACCTCTTGACGATTTGGAAAGATATTTGCCGTTGGTTTCACTAGGTACTTTAGCGGATATAGTTCCGTTGGATGCGGAAAATCTTTATTTGGTGAGAAAAGGCATGGGCAAGTTTTTGAATTCCGATTGCCTAGCAATTCAAATTTTATACGAAAAATTTGCTACGGATAAGAATTTTATAAACAGCAATGACATTCACTATCGCATGGCACCGTTATTAAATGCACCCGGCAGAATGGAAAGCCCGGACATTTCTCTTGAATTTCTTTTGTGCAAGGACAAAGAGAAAATAGAAAGCCTATACGAAAAATTGGTTGAGTGCAACACGGAGCGCAGAAAAATAGAACTGGACATTCACGCTCAGGCTATTAAAAGGCTTGAGGAGATTTATGGGAATAATTTACCGAAAGTTTTGATAATAGATGCTTTGGAGTGGAGCATAGGGGTAATAGGGATTGCTGCTGCACGGATTGCTCAGGAATACAAACGTCCAACGGCTATTGTCTCCGTTAAGGGCGACGGCATTGCGGCTGCGAGTGCGCGTTCTGCGGGTTCTTTTAACTGGCATGCAGCGCTTTTCCCATGCAGGGATATTTTTATCCGCTGGGGCGGGCATGTGAAGGCAGCCGGTTTTAATATGGCAGCGGAAAAAATAAGCGAACTTAGAATTCGCATGGAAGAACAAGCTGACATTCAGGGGTTTGCCCCTTCTACGGAAGAGTGCATTCATTACGATTTGGAAGTTTCGCTTTCGGAATTGAGCATAAAATTTTTGAGCGAGCTAAAAAGGCTGGAGCCTTTCGGCAGTGAAAATCCTTATCCGATTTTTTTATCACGGCAAGTTGCGGTCCGGGGGTTAAAGCTATTGAACGGTGGGCATATACGTTTTTATGCGGTTCAAGGCAGAATTTCCATTCCCGCCATTGCATTTAACAAAATTCATTTAATGGATTCGCTTGAAAAAGGCAATGTCAATTTGGTTTTTGAAGTGCGTTCCAATGTTTACCAGGGAGTTGAAAACGTTCAGTTGATTGTGCTGGGGGTGGTGTAAAAATGCCGAATATTGAGGTGATTTGCCCGTGCTGCGATAACGTATTGGCAATAGATACCTTTACTAAGGAGGTTGTGTCTCATAGGGAGCGCAAAAAGAAAGAGAGCTTGGAAGAATTTTTGGAGCATGAGAAAAACAAACCCGCAGAGCTTGAAAAAAAACTGGCCGAAGCAAGGGAAAAAGAAAAAAACCGTTCCGAGTACTTGAAGAAAAAATTTGAAGAAGCGAAGAGTAACAAAGATTTAAAGGACCCCGCTCCGAGCATTAATTGGGATTGATCAGCGTTTCCAAAATGACTTCTTCCATTTTGGTGCCGTCCATTTTTTTTACCTTGAACAAGTAGCCTTGTATCTCCACGCTCGTTCCGGCTTTTGGCAGAGAACCCAAAGTGTGCTGTATAAGGCCGGAAAGAGTTTCTATGTGTTCGTTTTCTTCTATGGTAAAATGTATTCCCAATCTATCTTCCAAATCCGAAAGGGTGATTAACGGGTCTAACATATATTGCCCTGTGGGGAGTTTAACATAGCCCATATCTTCTTCCGAATCGTCTTCGTCTTTTATTTCTCCGACAATTTCCTCCAGTATGTCTTCCATGGTGGCGAGGCCTGCAGTGCCGCCATACTCATCTACAACAATAGCCAAATGGTTGTTGCTCTCCCTAAGCTCATGCAAAAGAGAATCTATCTTTTTTCCCGTAGGCACAAAAACAGCCGGGCGAACAAGTTTTTCCAAATTAAAGGTTTCGTGCGGCCTTTCTGTGTACCATTCCAAAAATTCCCTGTTTGAGAGAATGCCTATTATACTGTCTATGGAACCCGAATACACAGGCAAACGGCTATGCCTTTCGTTGTTTAGCAGTTTTATCACGTCCGGGAGCGAGGTTTGAACATCAATGGCGCTCATTTCAACACGCGGCGTCATAATTTCTCGCACTGGAGTGTCTGAAAAAACGAAAATATTTCTGATCATCTGCTTTTCCTCTTCTTCCAAAGCAGAGGAAGAATTTTCATTGTTCATGGCTTGCCGCATGGATTCCGGCAAAAAAGAGAGCCTGCTGTCGTAGCCCATAATTTTTAAAAGAAATTTTTGCAAAAAAAGCGAAATTTTTGCACTCGGCAAAAAAGCGTATTTGAGAATTTTATAAGCCTTTATGCAAAATTTCAGAAGGGTATCCGGAAACATGGCCGCCAAAATTTTGGGAATAAAAATATCCACAACATACATCGTTATTAGAATTATAGGCCAAACATACCAGACTTTCGCAAATTGGAAACCTAAAATAGCGAAGGCAGCGAGGCAACACGCATAGACTCCCTGAAAAACTACTTCTTTGAAGTCTTCGTTGTTCAGAATGCCTTCTAATTCCGTTTCCGTTTCGCTGGCTCCATCTTCCGGCAAGTTACGCAAATGAACAGAGCGAAAAACTCGGTTTATAAGGGAATAAATAAAAGCCAAGAGCAATAATAATGCCGAGGCTGTTAAAAACAAAGTGTCGAGATCCATCGATTGGCCTACCAGGGCTCGAACCTAGGCTAACAGAGTCAGAATCTGTGGTGCTACCGTTACACTATAGGCCATGCCTTCTAATTTATCCTTCCCTGCAAGCGACCGGCAAAAGAGAAATCCTTTGTGTTGTTCTCGCTCTGAACGCCTAGGTTAAGAGTGAAACGGTCGTTAAGGGCTTTTTGAATATAGATGGAGCCTTGTATGTCTTTCACATGAGCCTCGCCACCCAAATGATTTCTGCGTTTTCCATCGTATTCGGCTTCAATCACAATTTTGTCCAAGCCGCGGTAGAGGGAAAAGTCAAGCCCGCCTAGCACAGGGAAAGCCGGATTATTGGAATTGGGAATTTTTCCGCCGTCTGCACGGCCTGCATCTTCGGTGCTATCCGTACCTATTTGGTCATCTAATCCTATAAGGGCGGTTTCCATAAATACGGAGAAATCTTTCAGAATGCCGAAGTCTTTTAGCACAGGTACGCGGATTGCCAAATCCACAGTATGGGTGACATCTCCGTACTTAGAATAAACTTCGTCAAATATATTGGAACGATAACCCAAGCCGAATTCCAAGTTTTCAATGCCGGCCAAATCTTTAAAACGGAAGTAGGCACGCAAGTCCCCTTCGTTTAAATGATTATCGCTGCTCACAAGGGCTATATCCAAAGACATATTTTCGGAAAAATTATTTAAACCGAACTGCACGGCATTCTCCGGATAGTAGGTGCTCATAAAACCGACAGACCTACGGCTAACATTGTTTTCCGGCTTTATATTTTTGTCTTTTTTGGCATCAATATAACCACCAAAGGTTTTGCTTCCAAAGCGGGTTGTGTTGTCCCAGCGGCCTATTTTTATATTGACATAGTCGCCTCTGTGCCATGCCCAAGCCTCATAGAGTTGGAACTGGTCAATTTTTTCATTTGCAGGCGTATTTTTACTGTTTCTGGCTCTTTGTGTATCTGAACCGAATTCGGACGGATACATGCGCAAGTGCAACTTACCTACAAAGTTTTCGGATTCCGTTAAAACCATAAGGTTTGCTCTGCCCCACCATGTGTCAAGATTATCATTGCCCCAATCGGAGTCAACGGGCATAACCTTTCTTGCCTGAATTTCAAAATTGGCAGGAACATCTACAACAGTAAAGTCACTCTTAGGGACTTGGCGGCTTCTCTTTTTCTTTTTGGGCTGTGGTTCTTTAACAATCAAAACAACCGTACCGGAGTCTATTTTAGGTTCGGCACGGACAGCTTGTTGTTCAGGTTCTGTTGCTGCAGGAGCAGGAGCTATTATGGCAGGCTCTGCAACAATTTGGGCTTCCTGAGCTACAGGTGCTTCTTGAGCTACAGGAGCTTGCACAGGTTCTGCTACAGGAGCTTCCTGAGCTACAGGTGCTTGCACGGCAGGTTCTGCCGCAGGTGCGACAGCTTCTTGAGCGTTAACAACGCCAAAAACAGCAAAAACTGCTGCTACAAAAACGGGCTTAGAACGTTTGTTCATGAAAGAATCTCCTATGGGTTTCGGGTATAATATAGAAAACACCGATTTCAATCGCATTCCCCGCACCGCCTTTTGCCGAAAAAGTGAAAAATACGTCTCAAAAACTTGCCAAAAGCATAAATTTTATGAACCGCTTTCCCTCTGTAGGAGTCCGGGAGCATCCAAAAAAAGTCTTTCACTTTCGGGACTTCTCTCTCCAGCGCATCTATGGCTTCTTTGCCGTATAGAACTTCACCATTTGAAAGCTCCAGTTTAAAATCCTGCGTTTGCTCACCCTGCGGCAAAGGAATGATTTCCGCTTCGCCGCTTAAATGCTTTTGCAATAGCCGGGCAAAAGAACGGCAAACCGGGCAGTTTGAGTCAAAATAGAGTTTCAAATTCCGGCCGCAGCAACCAATTCCTTAAAATTTTTACCATTGACATAATACTCAGGTCTGTTTTTAGGATGAGTTTGGAGATTTTGCCCGCTCTGTATTATGCGTATTGTATTATTGTTCACTCGCTCGCAAGATGGAGGATGAGTGCTAAATACATCCAAAATAGAGGACTCTTTTTTTTCGTTGCAAGTTCCTCCTGCTTCGGCATTATAGCTTTTTAGGCCTCTGCCGAAAAAATCGCTCAAACCTTGTGAGGAAACGCCTATTTTATGCGTATAATGAAACCCCAATTCATCTGATTCCGATTCATCGTCTTGGCTGTTTGAAGTAAGCCAAAAACCGGCACCTATGGAAGCCAAAGTTGCGCCGATGCCGTCTCCTAAAAGCCAGTCTATAATCGTGCTTGCTCCGTAGGCTTTAACTATTCTATCTCTGCTATGATGCTTCACCACATGGCCCACTTCATGGCCTAAAACGCTCATAAGCTCGGATTCGCTTTGAAAATCCTTTAAAATTGCAGTGTAAAAATAAACATAGCCGCCCGGCACAGCAAAGGCGTTTACCGTTTTGCTCCTGATTATTTTAAATTCAAAGAAATTGTCTTTATTGCATGTTTGTTTGTTGCACTCTTTGCCGCTCGGCAAGAGAGCATCCAAGTCTTTCTTTTCAATTGCATATACCACCTCTTTCGCTCTTGCCTGGTAATAATCCCAAAGCTCTTGTTCTGCGGGGGTTTGTGGTGTAAAAATACTTTCATCCGCAGACATAACGCTCTTGTCCCCTCTTTTTACAAGACTGTCAAATTCCCGCCCCATTTGCTTTTCATTTGACGTGCTAACCAGTATCTCCTGCCAGCTATGTATTCCGCAAGCCTGAAAAAAGACCACAAGCGCGAGCGAAGCCACCCAAAAAATTTTCCACTTGTTAGACATATTTTACCTCAGCGACAAATTAGAAAATACCGCCCACCATTCATCTCTGACAATTTCCTCGCAAACCGTAAATTTTGCTTCCTTGAACCAGTCCAGAATAAAATGTTTTTCGCATTCAAGCTGGCCGCTTAAAATAAATTCGCCGCCCCGCACTAAAAGCCGTTCAATATCCGCTCGCATGGGCAAGACCTCTGTGCGAATCATATTGCAAACAATAATGTCGAATTTTGCGCCTTTGTTAAAGGAATCCAAAAATCCAAGAACCGCATTTGGAGGTTTTTCCCCATTTTGCTCAAAATTTTCTGCCAAGCAGGGAATTGTGAGGGGGTCAATTTCGGTTTGAACCGCAAACCTAGCACCTCTTTTCAAAGCGAACAGGGAAAGAATGCCTGTACCCGCGCCTATGTCTAAAATGCTTTTATTTTTGAAGTTTATCTTTTCCATTAGGCGAGCAGCCAAAGCGGTGCTGCTGTGTTCGCCGGTGCCAAAAGCAGTTTTTGCTTCCAAAGCCAAAACCGTGTCGCTTGTATTCGGTGCGGAAAAATTTATCCAAGGGGGTCTCACCCAGAGGCTCTCGCTAACCTTAACAGGGGTTTGCCGCTCGCGCCACCACAGATCCCAGTCCTTTTCTTCCTCTTCTCCGCATTCAAAATTTAAATGCGGAAATTCGGCTACCACTGCATCCAATTCATCTTTTGAATTTGCATAAAACTTGAATGCAACCCGGCAGTCTTTTTCCGCCTCCAATTCTTCCAAGCTGACAACCCCGGCTTCAAAGAGCTTAAAACTCTCCAATTCGTAATCTTCTATTTTGCAAGAACCTATTGCGTAATAGTTCATAGCCCCGGGGTTTTCCAGAAATTTGGCTCGTCACGGTCTTCCCAGCGGGATTTTCCCATTTCCAGCCACTTTCTTATGGAGGCTAAAATCTCTTCGGACGGGTTATCTGCCTTTTCCAAATCCTGACGATTTTTCTCCAAAACGTTTAAATAATCTCGTGCTTCTTTCGGTTTTCCAAAATAAAGGAAAAGATTGAATAGGGTGTAAATTGTTTGGCATTCAAGTTCCGCTTTTGGAAAGTCCGACATATAAAACGCCGTCTTAAAATGCTCTGCGGCAATTTTCAAGGGTAACTTATCATCCATGCCTGCTTGCCTGCAAAGAAGAGCGATGCGGGTCCAGTAATTGCCGCGCTTAAAATAAGCGCCTTGGACTTTTGCATTGGCTTCAATTTCTGCGCGAATATCTGCGAATTGGTAGCTCACTATGGCGGCAGCATAGCTCCTTGGAATTTTGAACAGGGCGTCTCCAATTCCGTTTTTTTCAAAAAAAGCCTTGCGTTTATCTGTGGTTTCTTTTAATTCTCTGATCACTTGCGGTGCAAGCTGGCTTTCTTGATTTTGCCTCGTAGTTCTGTTATAAAGCACAAAGTCTTTGCGGTCCGGGCTTGCGAGCAAGCAGCCTTCGCATACGGTTACAGAAGCAAGCAGGTAATTCACCTCTTGGAATTGCCCGGTTGACTTATACACAGGTGCCATAAAAGGGTCATTCATCACAGAGAGGGACTTTGCTCTAAGTTCTTGGGAATTCAACCCCCATTTTTTGCAAATCGGGCAGTCAACAACTCTAGGATAAAGCGGGGACTCTTTGGTAGGATCGCCCTGTGGAGTTTCGAGTGCTTTATCGCTGAATTTAAAAACCATGTCCATCGCATCCTTAGGGGCTTCAACCTCAGGCTCTTCTGTAGAAGCTACCGGCGTGGAAGTGGTATCTCCAAGACCGGGAAACGCTGCTCTAATGGTTTGGATGTTTTTCATGTTTATTTCTGTGCCGAATTGTGAAATATAGGCATCCGCCATCTCGCTGTGATTTTTAAATAACACCATCAATCTGCGGTGCATTTCTTGTGTTTTATCATCGCTCATGTTCAAGAATGTAGTAAAATTTTATCCAGCCAAAGCCAACCAACGCCATTTAACGCAATAGTTTCTTTATTTGCCGCCAGCCATCCTTTTTTTATAAAGGTATCCACTTTTTTGAGGTCAAATTTCTTTCCGAATTCCTGTTCGTAGTTTTTTAGCGATAACCCTTCCCTTGTTCTCAAAGCGAGCCAAACGGCTTCTATTTCCCTGCCTTCTGCATTTGGAATATCTTGCGTTAAGCCGGTTTGCGGGCAACCGCTTAGAACCCATTTTTTCCAGAAGAGGTATTTTCCGTTTACATAGCTGCGAACACCGTTTAAGCAACTGTGCGCGGAGGGGCCAATTCCCAGGTAGGAGCCTCTTTTCCAATAAACCGGATTATGTTTGCTCTCATGGCCGGGCATGGCAAAATTCGAGACCTCGTACCTGTGCAATCCGGCGGCTTGCAAAATTTCCGTGGCTTTTAGGTACATTTCAGGGTATAAATCTTCCGGTTGCGGCGGGAGTTTGTTTTTCTTTTTCAAGGTTAATCCGTAAAAACTTATGTGCTTTGCGTTCATATTTACAAGAGTTTTAACATCGCTCAAAAAATTTTCCGTGCTTTGGCCGGGCAAGCAAAACATCAAATCGCAGCTTCCCGTGCTAAAAGCCGAGTTCAATTTTTCAAAAGCTCTCAGAGTGATTTTTGCCGAGTGCCGCCTGCCCAGCATTTTCAGCAGGTTATCGTTTAGGCTTTGCACCCCTAGGCTAAAGCGGTTTATTCCAAAATCCAAAGCGAGTTTTATTTTTTCGCTATCCACCTGCTCAGGGTTCCACTCCATTGAAAATTCTTTTAATCCGTCTGTTTTCAAACCCAGCAACAATTTCCGCAGATTTTCCATGCTTAGGGCAGAGGGGGAGCCACCGCCTAAATATATGGTTTCAAAATTCGCATTTGTTCTCAATTTTAATTCCCGCAAAACCAAATCCACATATTCATCGTGCAGCCTCTCCGGTGCAGGCATTGCGCAAAAATCGCAGTAATTGCAAATGGATGTGCAAAAGGGGATGTGGATGTAGAGGGAAGACACGTGATAAAATTATAAAACTGCATTTTACTAAATTCACAACCACAATGAACATTTTAGTAACAAACGATGATGGCATTACGGCATATAATTTACTCGCTCTTGCGAGAGCGGCTATGGAATGTGCAAATGTGAGAGTGGTTGCGCCGCAGCGTGAGCAAAGCGGGGTGGGGCATAGTTTTTCCTACTATCGCTCTTTGCATTTTGCACCGGCGGAAAACTTTCCATGCGAGGCTTTTTGGGTGGATGGCACCCCAGCCGACTGCATGAAATTCGCTTTAAAGCATATTTACAAAGACTTCAATTTTGACTTGGTGATTTCCGGTGTGAATAACGGCGATAATGCAGGGGTTGCGTCTTTTTATAGCGGAACGGTTGGAGCCGCAAGGGAAGCTGCCTTGTGGGGAGTTCCTGCCATAGCGGTGAGTTTGCAAAAGCAAAGCGATGCGGCTCTTGATTTTGCCCTGAAATGGGTGCAAAAAATTTTGAGGGATAAAAACTTTTCAGAAATGCCCAAACAAACGCTGTGGAATTTCAATGTTCCTCCGTGCAGCCCGGAAAAACCATGCAGAGGCGTTAAAGTATCCAGAACAAGCACAAGCATGTTCAACGATTATTACGTAGAAGCGGAAAAATCAAAGGATTACCTTGGCGAAGAAACGGCATACCTTGTAAACGAAGACTCAACGCAAAACTCTCAACTCTCAACTCTCAACTCTCAACTCGGAGCATTAAAAGCCTACAATCTCATGGGAAATAAAATTTCGGTGGAAATAGAAGGAACCGACGACTGGTGGCTTGAACAAGAATATGCGTCGCTGAGTCCTCAGACTGTAGATTTAACCGATGAGCAGGAATATAAAAGGCTGAAGGAGATTTTCTAAATTCCCCTGTTATGATAAAAGAAGCCATTGCACAAGCTGCCGCAAAAAAGAATTTATCCCCGGAAGTTGCCGAAACCGTAATGGACGAGATTATGGGTGGTCAAGCGACCGATATTCAGATATCTGCATTTTTAACAGCGATGGCAGTTAAGGGCGAAACCATAGAGGAAATAACCGCAAGCGCAATAGGCATGCGCAAGCACTGCGTCCGAGTTTTGCACGATATGGAATGCTTGGAAATTGTAGGCACGGGCGGCGACAGGGCAAATACATTCAACATTTCAACAACAACCGCTATTGTAACTTCTTCTTGTGATATTCCCGTTGCAAAGCACGGAAATCGTGCTGCGAGCAGCAGGTCTGGCGCAGCAGATGTTTTAGGTGCGCTCGGTGTTAAATTGGACATAACCCCGGAACACAGCGTTAAAATTTTGAAATCAATTAATTTATGCTTTTTATTTGCGCAAAACTATCACCTTTCAATGAAATACGTAGCTCCGGTTCGCAAGGAGCTTGGCATAAGAACCATATTCAATATTTTGGGACCTTTGGTAAACCCTGCGGGTGCAGCCATGCAGCTTTTGGGTGTTTACGATGATGAACTTTTAGAACCTATGGCACAGGTACTTTTGAATTTGGGGGTTAAGAGCGGCATGGTGGTTTTCGGCACAGACGGCTTAGATGAAATTTCCATGAGTGCACCCACAAAAGTTTGCGAATTCAGAGACGGCTGGCTAAAAAAATACGAGATAACCCCGGAGCAATTCGGCTTTGAGCGTTGCAAAAAAGAGGATTTAATCGGCGGAACTCCGGAAGAAAACGCAAAAATCACAACGGATATTCTTTCCGGCGTCCGCGGACCTAAATTTGACACGGTGTTGTTAAACTCCGCAGCTGCCATTCACATAGCAAAGCCGGAGCTTTCAATTCAGGATGCGATTAAAGTTGCAACGGAAAGCATAGACAGCGGAAAGGCACTTGCGCAGCTCAGGGAATTTGTGAAGTTGACTAATGCTTAATTATAAAAAATAATTTACCGATTTCCGCTAAATGAAACAAATCCTTTGCACCTTGACTAACACCACTATTGAAAAAATAGACGCCTCTCTTTTTTTTGCCATTGAAAAGCACATTATAGATTCCGGCCTCGGAGAAGACAAAGATAGCTTTGAAACCATAAAAGAGCGTTTGCTGAGTCCGCCCGTTTTGAATGCAGAGGAATTTGCGCAGGAGTGCATTTATGTTGTTTTGGCAGGTGGGTTCAGGCAAAAAATTGCGAAGAAAAAATTCGGCGAGATAATGAATTTTATAAACGACGGCGGCGAAGTTTGCGAAAAGAATTTGCTGGCTATTTTTGGAAATGCAAACAAGATAAGGGCTATAGTGAAAATTTGGAATAATCGCAAAAATTTCAGAGATGAATTTTATGAATCGAGTTGCTTGCCAAAACTGCCGCATATCGGCGAAATAACCAAAAACCACTTGTTGCGAAATTTAGGCATTAGCAATGTTAAATACGATGTTTGGATTCAGAGGCTTGGAATTGCGCTTGGCAAATCGGATTTGCAGGAGGGATTTCCTTTGAACGAAGAGGTGAAAAAACTTTGCGATAAAATGTTTACGCAAATAGAAAAAGAAACCGGGTTGAATAAGGGTTATATAGATGTGGTTTTGTGGAAGGCCTGCCAAGTTGGAATTATTAAATTAGCGATATAGCCATGCATAAATTCCGTTTTGTCAGCAACCATCCCATGCTTTACCCCGTAGCAGGTTTTCTGATTTTAATAACCGTTGGCACGGTTCTTTTGCTTATGCCTTTCAGTTCGCATAACGGGCTTGCTCTTTTTGATGCGCTTTTTATGGCGGCTTCGGCTTCTTGCGTGAATGGGCTTAGCGTTATTTCCGTTGGGCAAGATCTCACTCGCCCGGGGCAGATAATCCTTATGTGCCTTATGGAAATAGGGGGCACCGGTATAATGGCCCTCTCCACAACCATTATGCTTTTAATGCATTCCAAAATGAATTTCGGGCAGCAATCCGTTCTCATTTCCAGCTATTCAAGTGAAAATTTTTCTTCGGGCTATATTATCAAACAGGTGATAAAAGTCACCGTTATAGTCGAATTGCTCGGCGCGGTTATATTGTTTACGCAACTCAAAAATTTACCCTTTGGCGAGAGAATATTCAATTCGGTGTTCCATTCCATAAGCGCATTTTGCAATGCCGGGTTTTCTTTGATGGACAATTCTATGATCGATTTTTACAATAATCCGGTTGTAAACATTGCATTGGTATTTTTGATTATATGCGGAGGCTTTGGGTTTTTATCCATCTCTGAGTTGATCAGCAAACGTAAAAACGGCAGTCGCACGCGAGGCTTGACTTTGCACACCCGTTTGGTTTGCATTATGGTTCCGTTGTTGATAGGATTTGGAACACTTGCCTTTTTAGGGATGGAGTGGCACGGGCAGCTTAAAGATTTGCAATTCTCCGATAAAATTTTGGTAAGTTTGTTTCAATCGGTTACCAGCCGTTCTGCGGGTTTGAATACTACGGATTTTTCCGCGCTGGGAGCTTCCACTCTGTTTTTAATAATTATTCTTATGTTCATAGGAGCGAATCCCGGTGGTTGTGGCGGCGGAATAAAAACTACAACAGCCGCCATAATAGGCTTGCTGGGGTTTAACAGGTTTTTGGGGCGGCAAAAAACTCAGGTATTTAACCGCACCATCCCCGAAGTGACGGTTGACCGTGCCATGCGCATATTTTTGCTGTCTATTATTGTTATAGTTTTAGGGTGTGTTTTGCTTTTGATTTTTGAGACAGGGAATTTGCAAGGCAAGGCGAGCCAAGCATCGTTTTTGAGCGTGTTGTTTGAAACGGTAAGCGCATTTTCCACCTGCGGTTTGAGCATGGGCATAACACCGGATTTAAGCTCCATAA
This sequence comes from Fibrobacteria bacterium GUT31, assembly GCA_001462225.1. Taxonomy (GTDB): domain Bacteria; phylum Fibrobacterota; class Fibrobacteria; order Fibrobacterales; family Fibrobacteraceae; genus Fibrimonas. The sequence continues at coordinate 18,679 of LIUH01000187.1, forward strand.
GCAAGGTTGTTGTTTCCGTGATAATGTTTGTAGGGCGTTTAGGCCCTTTGGTTTTGGTGCAAGCCGTGATAAGTTCCCCAAAATCAGGCGCATATTATTCCGAAGAAAATATTATGGTAGGGTAATTACATTTTATCCAACGCGTCATTCGGGCCGAACAGGAATAAAATATCACCGTTGCGAAATTCGTATTGTGCTTTTGGGATGGCGTTTAATTCTTTGGTTTTGGCATCTGTTATCGCTATGACTTGCACACCGTATTTATTTATCAGATTCGCATCCATAAGTTTTTTGCCTATTAAATTTTCCGGGCATTTCCATTCCATAATGGAGTAACCTTCCATCAGCGGCATATAATCCAGCATATTCGGTTTGCCCATTCTGTCTAATTTTTCCGCTAATTCTATTGCCATATCGTGTTCCGGCTGGAAGATACTTTTAATCCCCATTTTTTCTAAAATAGCCGAGTGAGAGCTATCCGCTGCCTTTACTATTATGTTATTCAAATTCATCTCTTTCAAATTCAGAACCGTTAGCAAGGAATCTTCCAAAGAGCCTATGCAAACTATAATGCTATCCGCCTTTGCCAGCGGAAAATCCTGCAAAATCTTTTTACGAGCGCAATCGGCAACCGCCGCTTGCGATACAAAAGGGGCAATATCCTGGATTTTTTCCGGATTTACATCTATGGCAAGCACATTGTGTCCCAATTCATAAAGGTGTTTGGTCAAAAATGTTCCTGTGCTGCCAAGTCCTATCACTACAAATTGTTTAGACATTAAAGCCATACCCCCTCAAACACAAATTCCGCCGGACCGGTCATAATTATGTGATTTGTTTCGCTGTTCCACTCAATATCCAAGCAGCCGCCTAAAAGCTCCACGGTTAAAATACGGCTCGCGTCCCTGTGTAGAATGGCGGCAATGGCAGCGGCACAAGCACCTGTTCCGCAAGCCAGCGTTTCCCCTGCGCCACGTTCCCAAACTCGCATTTTTATGTGGTTATAATTCACAATTTCCACAAATTCAATATTTGATTTTTGTGGAAATGCCTTGGCTGCTTCCAAAACAGGTCCTTCTGTGAGAACAGGGGCATCTGCAACATTGTGTACAATTGTGACGGCATGGGGGTTTCCCATTGAGATTTTTCTGAAAAGCCAGCCGTTAAGCATGACTTCCCCTTCCAAAATCGGCTCGCCCATATCCACTGCGGCCAAAAATCCGTTTTCGCCATTCTTGGTCTGTATTATTTTCACGCCCGCTTTTGTCTCTATTTTCAGCGGAGCTGCCGTTAAATTCCATTTTTCCCGTACAAAACGCGCCACGCAGCGAATTGCATTCCCGCACATTTCCGCTTCGGAGCCGTCTGCGTTGAACATTTGCATTCTCGCATGATTTTCCGGATTTAAAGGCGGCCAAATCAGCACAAGTCCATCGGAACCTATGCCAAAATGCCTATTTGAAACCCTTTTAGCCAAATCGCTGAAATTTTCAGGGATATTTTCCCTGCAATCGATGTAAACATAATCATTGCCCGCACCCTGCATTTTCGTGAAATGTAGCATACTACTTCTTCTTCTTGCTGACAACCTGCACTTCTGCACCCTCAGCTAGCCATAGTTTTAAAAGGTTAGCTGCATTCTCAGGGTTGGCTATTGCCCAATCTTCCAGCTTGTCTATAAGTTCGTTTTGCTTGCGAACAGGTTCGGGAACGTCTTCGGTTTCCGATTCAATGGAAATCTCTTTGTAGCGAGGCACCGGCGGATTCATCGCTTCTATAAGGCTAATCGCTACCTTCCTCAGGAATACAAATGCCAAAATAATAATCAGAACCACTGCTATGTATAAAGCCCATTTCCCCCACAAATCCTTGTTGCCTTCCTGTGCCATAGCTTCACGCTCTTCTTCCCAATAACTGCGGTCAAACTGCATATTGGCAACATAAACGCTGTCATTTCTCTCTTGCGAATAGCCAACGGCATTTTTAACCATCCCGGTAAATATGGCTAAGTCTTCTTCGCTACGCGGTCGGTAAATTTTTTGCCTTGAAACGGAATCATGCTCATAGATTCCATCAACCAAAACAGAAACCGTGAGCCTTTTTGTTGTGCCCGGGCTGCTTATTATCTGTGCAACCGTTCTATTTATCTCATAGTTGGTTATTGAACCTTCTTTTGTTTCATCGCCGGCTTCCGGCGGAACGTTTGAGCGGGTACCCTCGTCTCGCTGCTCGGAACGGACAACTCTCTTTGAAGGATCGTAGCTCTCAACGGTTCTGCTTATTTGGTCAAAATCCAAATCTGCGGAAACCTCTACGGTCGCTTTATTGGGGCCCAAAGCTCCATCCAGCATTTTGAGAATCTGCTTTTTAAGGCGATCTTCCGTGGAACGGCGAAGCTCCATATTGTGGTCCGTATGCTCGGCAACGGCGTTGTCTGCATAACCTTTTGTAAGCATGTTTCCGCTGTCGTCCAAAACAGTTACCTGCCTAGCCCTCAGTCCCTCTATTGCACTTGCAACCAGATGCTGAATGCCTCTTATCTGCCTATCCTGCAAGTCCCCGCCGGGGCGTAACTTAATTATAACACTTGCGGTAGCATCTTCCTTTTTATCCATAAAAAGGGTTTGTTTGGGGATATTCACATGAACCCTCGCCCGCTCAACCTCGCTGAATGTTTCAATTGAACGGGAGAGTTCGGATTCTACAGCGCGGCGATAATTCAAATTCTGCGCAAAATCCGTCATGCCAAGCTGATTTTTGTCAAAAAGCTCATAACCTTTGTTCTGCGCCCTAGGCAAGCCGTTTCTAGCCAAAGCCATGCGAATTTCGTAAAGACTCTCTTTTGGAACCAAAATTGTGCGACCATCGTTATCCAGCTTGTATTCGTATTTATTCTCTTGCAAAAAAAGGGTGATGTCTGCGGCGGCAGATACCTCCATATTTGCAAAAAGCGTTGCCTTGCTGGAATCCTCATTATTCACTACATTAAATGATATTAGTACCACAATGCCGACAAACATCAAAATAATGGCAGAGGCTAGGATAGCCTTTTGCACAGGATTAAATCTCTGCCATATATCCCTAAACTGGATTAATAATTGCCGAAAAAATTCAGACATGAGGGGAATTTAGAAAAAAAAATTAAAAAAATGCAGAAAAATGTCAACAGTTGTTTGCAAAATGCAGAAATCCGTATTTTTTTTCCTCTGAAATGCGTCTAAGGGATAGACAAAAAAACATAGGAGGTTTTTATGAAAACTTTGAGCATAAGGGCTTTAAGCCTGCTTTTGGTTTTGGGCGCGCAAATTTTTGCGCAGAGATTCACAGCTGCCGTACCGGATGTATTCCAAACCGGTTACAGATCTGCGGAGCAAAGATACGGCTATCTTCCCAATGGCGAGCAATCTGCCGCTCTGGGAGAAAAAAATTCGTTATATGCAAATATAATGCTCCTTTCCGGGAGCGATACGGCTTTGTACTTCGGATCTGAGGAGGCAAATAGCTACAATATAGTTAGCAGCCACGGAAATGTTCTCGGGAAAGTTTATCCGATAACTTCTCCGAACGTTTTCACAAGTCCAACAGGCGATACCATTCATGACAATACCACAGGAGCAGTAGTGGTTTTGGATTCGCTTAACGACGATAAAAAAAACGCAACGGTGCTTTTTTCGAGTTTAAGAAGGCTAGTTGTAATGCGAATAACCTTAACCGAAACAAATGGAATATCTTACAATGTTCTAGCGAGGATAGACATGCCGGAATCCATGTGGCAAGCAGAGGGTTTTTATCGTTATTCCGGCAACTACAGACGTTTGACCCTGCTCGGTTCAAGCCAAAACGGAGCGTATAAAAACTATCATTTTGCCACAGGAAATCCTTATAGCAAAAGCGGAACATACACGGGAAGCGGCAGGGTTGATTTTTTTTCCCTAAGCGAAAATTCATGGATATTTTCGCCGCACAACGAGATAGGTTTAGCTTCCGGCGTTAACGGATTGTTTTTCGGAACTAATTCATATTTCGGAACGGATTTGGTTTCCGTCGGCGACCTGGATAAAAACGGCTATAACGATTTGGCTGTTCTTTTGCCGAAATCTTCGCGATATCCATACAGCGCAATCTATGTATTCTTTATGAATAATGAATGGACTCCAAGCATAAACGATCCTATAGTACTGGCAGGAAACTCCATGCCTTGGGTGGAAAATCCCAGCCGAACGCAAGACTGCAAAGGTCTGAGCAATGTAAATTGGGGTTCTGAAATCGATCATCTATTGGTATCCTGCAATTCGGAATTGACTTCGGGCAATACTTTATCAAAGAAAGTTTTAATAAAGGACCTAGTTCTAAATTCAGACGGAAACATCTTGAATGCCTCCGTATTCTTCGAAGATGAGATGACAGAAGAAGTTCATCTCTACACCTCCAGTTACAGCACAAATTCACCCCCGCTTCCCCTTAAAAATCACAAAAACAACTTGTATGCGGTTTCGCTCATCACTAACGGCCCGATAGCTTTTGCATCGGATGATTCCGTTAGAATCATTTCGGTTATGGACGCTGACTATTCAAAGAATTATTTGCTGGAAGCCGGCAAACCGGAGTTAATAGTTAATTTAGACAGTCTGTTTTACAGAAGCGGAACTACCGGATTTTCCGCAAAAACATTGTCCGGGCTTGTACAGTGCGGAATTCAAAACAACCACCTTCTATGCGAGGGTGAAGAAAACGCAATCGGCTCTTGGAGCGCACTGGAACTCTCCAGCAGAAGCGAATGCGACACTTACCGTAAATGCAAAAGGAAAGACACAATTTTTGTTTATGTCCGTTCACACAACGAAAACGCAAACACTGCGCTTAGAGTTTCCAAAAGCATGGTAGTCCCATTTTTCAAGCAAGTAAATTTAAGCAATGTAAAATCGCTTTCTTATTTCAAAAATCCGTACCTGCAGAATACGGGAATAAATTGGAATATAAACGGCTTAAAACTGAGCACAGTTATAAGCAATAATTTAAACGGACTTTCAATAATTCCTTTTTCGCAAAGCGAAGGCATAGACACTCTTGTGTTCAACCTCTCAATTTCCGCTGCTACGGACAATTATCCTACGTATTTGCACGTAGTTGATACTTCTAAAATTCTTGAAAACGCAGTTCCGGCAAACCCCGGCGAAGACACGGTTTGGAACATAGCTCAAAAAAGATACATCGCCTTGCCCGGCTCAAACTCAAGCGGAAACATCTATACCTACGACATAAAGCAAAACTCTCTTGGAGCTTATGCGGAAATTATAGGTAATTACCTGCACATACTAAGAGTTGAAGTTACGGATGTTTACGTTGCATACACGGAAAATGCCCAGATAAAGCAACGTAAAATAACCTTGATGCCGGAACCTAAATATCAGGAAACCCCCATCACGGCTACAGGCTCATTTAATCACAGCTTGAGTGCAGTACATATCGGCGGCGGCTTGCAAATCAGCGGCATAAACGGCGAATTTGAGCTTAAGGCCTACAGTTTCAAGGGCGAGGAAATTCAAAGGGAAAAGGTCAACGCCCAAGGCTCTGTTTTTGTGAAACTCAGGCGAAACTGCCCGCAAATTGTGCAAATCAAGTCCGGAAACAATAGGATTCATATGAAAATTGTCAATTAATTTTCTAGATTACTCATTTATGCCTCTTCCTGATAACATTAATATTGAAGATCATAGATGGCTTTCTTGGAAAGTATCGCCGCAGGGTGCATACTTAACCGTTATACCGGAACTTGTTCCGGCAAAATGGGATATAAATGAAATCAGGAAGACCCTTATCAAAAACAGGGTCATCAATTTTGACATTGCAAAAATTGAAAATACCATTAAAAGGGCATCCGGGCAAATGGAGTTGATAGGCCCGCCATTTGAACTTTTTGAAGAAGGCAAGCGTAGGTACCTGCTCTTGCAAGTTACGCCAATGCAAGTTCGCTTTGCGATAGATGTATCCATATTGCGAACCGACTATCGCGTAACAATGTCGGATATATCGTTTCTTTTGGTTGAAAAAGCTGTTGTTTACGGAATAGACTATGATACAATAGAGGAAATTTTATCAAAGGATATTTACGGGCGAGAATTTATAATAGCAACTGCAACCCCGCCTATAGTGGGCAAAGATGCCGTTATAAATGAAATTATTCAGATAGATCCGGATGCCAAACCGTTTTTGAACGAAGACGGCACCGCAGATTATAAAAAATGGGATAATATAAGGCAAATAAAGCAGGGTGAGATTATATGCACACGTACTCCTCCGACACCCGGCATTCCGGGCATAAGCGTATTCGGACACCCTCTATCGCCGACTTCCGGCGAAGATTACGCCCTGCCTTCAGGCGCAAATACCAAGGCCATAGATAATGAAACAAAACTGGTAGCCTCCATAAACGGCTTCCTTTACAGAGACGGACGCGATATTTGCGTGGGTGGTGTTTATGTAATAAAAGGCGATGTCGATTTTAAAACCGGAAATATCGATTACTTTGGCGATGTTCTTGTTAGAGGGAATGTGATAACGGATTTTTCCGTTGTGGCGGAAGGCAATGTGTCCATTGAAGGGTTTGTCGAAGCTGCCCGTGTAGAATCAAAAACCGGCAATGTGTTTTTGAAAGGTTCTGTTTTCGGCCAAAACAGAGGAAAAATAATTGCAGCAAAAAACATCTATGCCGAAAACGTGCAAGATTCCGAGTTAAAGTCCGGCCAAACAGTTAAGGTTAAAGGACAAATTCGCAATTGCAAAATTGAAACCCAGAATTTGGAAATGCCCGGAGACGGGCAAATTATAAGCAGTTCTGTTTTCTTCAGCGGGGTCTTGACATGCGGAAGCATAGGCGGAAAAACAGAATCTCTGAACGAATTTACGCTTGTGGAAAACGAACGCCAGCAATTTAAAGACGAGCTTAGAAGCGCAAACGAACTTTTGCAAAAACTGAACAATGCCATCGATATCATGGAGGCAAAATTATTCGCCATAAAACCCTCGGATACAAGCCCTGAAAGCGAAAACCAAAGACAACTCTTGAAATCCAAGCTTGCCACCTGCAACAATAGCAAAGAGCAATTGCATTTAAAGCGGAAAAAACTGATTAAGCTAATAGAAATTATGCCCGATAGAGACGCCTTGATAACTGCGCGGGTGCTTATGCCGGCACTCAAGGTTTCAATATTCGGTTCAAATAAAGAATTTAAGCAAGAATTGTCCCATTTAAAGATAGGCTGGAAAAGCGGTGGAATTAGAATGGAGTCTATTTGAAAATTTTATACTTTATTCTTTTGGAGACAAAATATGGCTGAATGCGTTGTAGAAGACAGAGGCAGTTACTTCCAGATTACGGATTTTAATTTGGATACCGAGGATTTCCATTATATTTTCCAAAAAATAGAAGATGTCCTTAAGACAAAAAAGCAAGATATGCTGCTCTCGCTTGCAGAGGTTGGAGTGCTTTACAGTTCGCATTTGGCTGTACTCGTCAGGATACACCAATTGATGCACAAAAACAACTTGCGTTTTGCTATCTCCGATGTTTCTCCGGAAATAAAGAATCTACTGCAAATAACACAGTTAGACAGCATCCTTTCTATTTACGAAACCATAGATGATTTCAAGAACAGTTTGAAACTCAGCAATGTAAAACAGCAGCCGGAGATGAATTTCGAATGGCAAATTTCGCAAACAGGAGATGATGTTATAAATATCGTGTGCAAAGGAAATATGTTTTCCGGAGAGCAACTGGACAAATTGCAAGAGAGAATTTCGGATTTCTTTTCCATAGTCTTTGATTTTTCCAATCTGCAATCCATGGATTCCGACTCCATAGCACTTCTGGATAAACTTGCAGACAGCCATTCCGTTTCCATAACCGGAGCAAACGCCGAACTTGTTGAACAGTTCCGCCAAAAGCTCATATATGGAAAAGTGAAACTTTCATAAAACAAAATGCCAAGCCTGAGAACCCTGCTTCTTGTGCTATTCTTAGCCGCATTGGCTCTATCCATAGTTGTTCTTTTTATGAAAAAATCAAAGCCGGAGCAGGATACCCAAAGTTATGCCAAACAAAATCCGACATGCGACGAAATTAAAAAACATTCAAAAAAAAATGATATGATGGAATGTTTTTTAAATTTTGAATCCGCTTCGGATTTTCCGGTAAACCTTGAGGGTGAAGATACCCTTTACATTCCAATGGCAAAGTTTATAGGTGAAAGATTTCCGGAGGAATTTCCGCTCAGGGTAAGGTATGTTTCTTCATTTCCCGGCGAAACAATAGATTCGGTTGGAATTTCCGGAAAAAATATAAATATAGCCAGAGGCAAGAATTCTGTTTGGCGAGATGAAAAAGGTTGCAAATTCCCCGGCCCATGCCCCGTGTCACCGCTTAGAGACGGTGACTCCGTAAACGCCATTCTACCGGGAAAAATTATAAAAATCGAAAAAGATTCCCTTTATAACATAACCATTTACCACGGTGAAAACATATACTCCAAAACCGGCAACTTAAAAACCCTGAGCGACTATGCGCAAATAGGCAAAATAATCACCCCGGACTTTGCCCTAGGTTTCTTGCCTAATCAACACATCCCTCTTGATTTTGTGGAAATAACAAGAAACGGAAAGCGCATAGAGTTGAATAAATTTATTGAGGAAAGCTGGTAAGCAACGCAACTGCTTGCGCGGCTATGCCTTCTTCGCGACCCGTGAAGCCCAGCTTTTCTGCAGTTGTAGCTTTGATGCCGATTTTTGCCTCTTCTATTTCGAGTGTTTTGGAGAGAACGGCTTTCATTTTCATGCGATGCGGATTTATTTGGGGTTTTTCTGCCATTACAATGCTGTCTATGTTCTCTATTTTAAAACCGAGTTTTGAAATTTCCTCTTTAACATTTTTTAAAAGTATTTGGCTATCGATGTTTTTGAATTTTTGGTCTGTATCCGGAAAATAAGTACCTATATCTCCAAGGCCGGCCGCTCCGAGCAAGGCATCGCAAATAGCATGAGTAAGCACATCGGCATCGCTATGCCCTAAAAGCCCCTTTGAATGCTCAATTTCCACGCCGCCGATAATACACTTCCGCCCTTCTGCCAAGCGATGAACATCAAAACCGATTCCAATTCTGAACATGGTGGAGAATTTAGTAAACGTTGATAAACTGGTTTAGGGAGTGGGGAGTGGCTAAATCCGCATTTTCTTTACTATATTTGCCATAATATATGCTCTTATATCATGGCAGTTATTTGGAAATTAAAAAGCCGCAAATACTTGCGGGAAAATATGCTAAGGATTTTGGAACAGGTTTTTATTGCACAGCTTTAATGGAACAAGCGGTTCGATGGGCAAGCCGCTATAATTCTCCTATTCTGAATATTTATGAATATGAAAAAGATTCTTCATTGAAAACAAGAGAATTTCCCGAAATGACGGAAGAATGGCTGGATTTCATAATTTTTTGCAGAAGCGGGAAAAAACACGATTACGATATTGTAAGCGGTCCAATGGCAAATGATCAAATTTACAACTACATAAGCGATTATATGGACGGATCAATAACAAGGGAACAATTTTGGGTTCTGGCAAAATTCAAGCATCCTACGCATCAAATAACATTTTGCACAGAGCTTGCACTGAAAGGTTTGAAATTTGCTAGAAGCGAGGTATTGAAATGATAGGCAGGGAAATTAAGGAACATAACGATTTGTTTTTTGTGTGCTCTCTGATAGATTATATAGCACGCAAGGTTAAATCGCATAGGAACACGGTTGCAAATTCAATAGGAAAAGAGGAATTAAACAAAATTTTCAATTTGGCAGATGTTTATCATTCGGAAAATATTGATAAAATAAGTGACGAATTTATAGAAAAATTTGCCATTTCAAGCGATAATTTTCCCACCGAAAGCAAATACGCCCTTCCTTCGCATTGGGACATAGGCAAGGTATATAAGAGGTTAATCATAAATATAGCCGAACATGAACAAATAGACTTTATCTCTGCACTCATCAAAGCCTATAATTCGCTAGTTTCGGAAAAAATAGAGAACTTCAACAGCAGCCTATACTACGAAAACCCAAGTTATATTTTCGCTTGCTACCGAGAAAATAAGGTGTTATGAAACCTGCAGGTAGCAATATATGCTTGTTTTTACTACTACTCTGCCGTTTTTTACCGGCACAGGAGAGCTTTATGTTGACCGAAACAGTCGATACCGGACGCGTTAAACCCATTTTTGAGCATGGAAAATTCACTAATCCATTTCCGGCACAAAAAGTGAACAGCCAGGGTGCTTTTAAAGCGCGGTTCAGTAATAAAGCCATAACCAGGCCGCCGCAATATTTGCCGGCAGAACAAGTGGATGTTGCAAAGGCCTTTCCCAAAAATAAAGAGGGTTTATATGTGACTTGGCTGGGGCATTCCAGTTTTCTTATGCAAATAGACGGGGTGCGCATTTTAATAGACCCGGTGCTCAGCAACAATATTTCTCCGGTTCCTCTGTTCAGCGTCCGGCGTTTTCAAAAAGAAGCCCCTGTGAGCGCAGAGGAATTGCCTTTTATAGATGCTGTTTTTATTTCTCATAACCACTACGATCATTTGGACAGACGGACTATTGCCGAACTTGAACATAAGGTTGGGTTCTTTTTAGCACCGCTTGGGGTAGGCGATATTTTGCGGGAGTGGGGAATAGATTCCGCCAAGATTCGTGAATTTACCTGGTGGCAAGAGGGAACACTCAAGGGACTATCGGGGAAAACCCTAAAATTTGCCTGCACCCCGGCGCGTCATTTTTCCTTGCGAAGCCCCTTTGACAAAGACAAAACCCTATGGGCTTCTTGGGTTTTAATGGGTTCTGCTCACAAGGTATTTTACAGCGGCGATACAAGCTATGAAATACATTTTAAGCAAATAGGCTACCACTACGGGCCTTTTGACCTGAACCTTATGGAGAACGGGCAATACAGCATCTACTGGCCCAGCAGCCATTTAATGCCGGAAGACGGGGTAAAGGCCCATATCGATTTGAAAGGCAAATACATGATGCCTGTGCATTGGGGTAGTTTTAATTTGTCTATCCACGACTGGTGGGAACCTATTGAAAGAGTGAGCAAGGAGGCGTTGGAAAAAGGCGTTAACCTGCTCACCCCCGGCGTTGGGCAAACTTTGTCTATAGATGAAAAGCCGGTCACATCGGCTTGGTGGAAAAATTTCTACATTACCACCCAACGCACTTCCCAACGGACCCTATGAGCATACTGGACAAATTGCTTTATAAAATGTTTGGCACGCCACATGCAAGAAAAGTAAAACGCTTGCAGCCGGTGCTTGATTCTATTAGTACAAAACTTGTCGAATGCCAAAAATTAAACGACTCCGAACTGGTCGCAAAAACCGCTGAATTCAAAGAATGTTTGAAAAACGGGCAAACTTTAGAAGATATTAAAGTTGAAGCCTTTGCCGTTAGCCAAGAAGCCTGTGATAGGCGGCTCGGCATTTTTAATGTTTTTGACCCACAGCACGAATTTGATTTTTCCAAACTTTCGGAAGCTAGGCAAAAAGAAGCAGAGGCGGCAAAGGAACTTTTGGCAAATGGAACTTTAGAGTGGGAAGTTTATCTTTCGGCGGATTTTTACGCAGAGGTTCGCGAGCTTTACCCCGAATCCGTTAAACCTTTTAGGATGATGCCTTTCCCCGTGCAGATAATAGGCGGATTGATTCTGCACGAGGGCGCAATCGCAGAAATGGCAACAGGCGAAGGCAAAACCCTCGCGGCTGCCTGCCCGGTGTACTTAAATGCTCTCTCCGGCGATGGCGTTCATGTGGTAACCGTGAACGATTATTTAGCAGGTCGCGATGCCAAAAATATGGGCAGGGTTTATAAATTTCTTGGCTTGGAGGTCGGCTTAATCGTCCACGGCTTGAACAACGAACAGCGTAGAACCAGCTATAATTCCGATGTTGTTTACGGGACAAACAACGAATTCGGTTTTGATTATTTGCGCGACAATATGGCAATCCAACAAGAAGACCTCACGCAGAGGATTCTAAACTTTTGCATAATTGACGAAGTGGATTCCATTTTGATAGACGAGGCGCGTACCCCGCTGATAATTTCCGGTGCGGCAGAAGATGCAACCGACAAGTACCGCAAAGCAAACGACTTGGTAAAACGTCTTAAAAAAGATGAAGACTACACAATAGACGAAAAACACAAGAACGTGCAAATCACCGAAAAAGGCGTAAACAAAATTGAATCCGTAATGGGTTTTAAGGGGCTTTACGGGGAACATGCGGACTGGGTGCATTACATTTTGCAGGCTATAAAAGCACACAATGTTTTTGTGAAGGACGTGGACTACATTGTAAGGAACGGCGAAATTGTAATAGTTGATGAAAACACAGGCCGCCTAATGGAAGGGCGCCGCTACTCAGAGGGTATTCACCAATCCATTGAAGCAAAGGAAAATGTGCAAATTCGCAGGGAAAACCAAACCCTTGCAACCATAACTTTCCAAAACCTCTTCCGCATGTATAAAAAACTCTCCGGCATGACGGGTACAGCAGAAACCGAGGCTACGGAATTTTTGAAAATCTACAATATGCCGACCTGGGTTATACCCACGCACAAACCATGTATTCGCGATGATATGCAAGACCAAATTTACAAAACAGCAGATGCAAAATGGAGAGCGATTATCGCGGATATAAAAAGAAGGCACGAAAACGGACAGCCTATTTTAGCGGGAACAATTTCGGTGGAAAAATCGGAAAAGCTATCCACAATGCTGCGCATAGAAGGTATTCCCCACGATGTTTTGAATGCTAAAAATCATGGACGAGAAGCTGAGATCATCCAGTATGCCGGCCATAAAGGAAAAGTGACGGTTGCAACAAACATGGCCGGCCGCGGAACGGACATCGCTCTGGGACCCGGTGTTGTTGAACTCGGAGGCTTGCATGTACTCGGCACCGAAAGGCACGAGAGCCGCCGTATAGATAACCAGTTGAGAGGCCGCTCCGGCAGGCAGGGAGATCCGGGTTCTTCTCAATACTTTTTATCGCTGGACGATGATTTAATGCGAATTTTCGGTGGCGAAGGAATTAAAAAAATAATGGACAGATTGGGATTCAAGGATGATGATGTGATTGAGCATCCTTGGGTCACGAAAAGCGTCCGCAACGCGCAACGAAGAATCGAAGGGCAGAATTTTGACGCCCGCAAACATTTGCTTGACTACGATAATGTAATGAATGAGCAGAGAAAGGTCATTTATTTCTTGCGCCGCCGCATTCTGATGGGAGAAGACATAAAACCCGAGATTTCAAATCGCTTGGAAGACGCTGCGGATATAAAAGTCAGCAAATACGTTACGCCGGGTTCCTATCCGGAAACCTGGGATATGGAAGGGCTTAAAACCGATTTGCTACGCAGCATGGGTTTTGAATACAATCCCGAACAAGAACATTTGACGGGAATGACAGCCGAGCAACTCTTAGACGAAGTTATTAAATTGTATCAAGAACGCTACTCAAAAATCGGCTCAATGCTCCCGCCGGAAGAACTTTCCCGTTTTGAACGCACCGTTCTTTTGCATTCAATAGATTCGCAATGGAAGGAACACCTTTACGGAATGGATCATTTGCGGGATGCTATTCGCTTTCACGGCTATGCGCAAAGAGACCCTCTTATTGTGTACAAAAGCGAAGGTTTTAAGATGTTTCAGGAGTGCTTGGAAAACATAGCCACAAACACAGTTATGGGAATTTTGAATGTACGCGTTGAGGTAAACGGGCAATCTGTTCCGCTGGCGGCAATTCCCACTCCGCAAAAGCCGACCATGACTTTTGAAAACAGAAACTCCGCAGGCGAAACTATTCCTCCTCAGGGCCAGCCGCAACGAACCGCCGCTCCCCCAGGTGCCCGGCAACAACGCCCCGCGTCAAAATCCGTACCCGTAGTGAATCAAATCCCAAAAGTAGGTCGCAACGACCCTTGCCCTTGCGGAAGCGGGAAAAAATACAAGCAGTGCCATGGAAAGTAAATACTGCTAGGCTGCCTCAAGATGAATCCCGAATGTAACGGACAGAGAGCATATCAAACTTGTAGAGATTGCCTTTGTACACGTCGCTGATTAGGTAATGCATGATGTAAGCGTCGGCATTGTTGTAGCTATAAGCATTGATATTATTGCCATCCGTGGCACTCCACCAATATCCGTAGTTACCGATTAAGTCGAAACTGCCGTCCAAACGACCGACTCCGCCCGGCAGAGCCGAAAAACCATAGCTGTTTGTGCCGTTGCCTTCGAAATGCCAACCGCTAGTTGCTTTCAGTGCAGCTCCTGTAGTGAGAAAGCCTCCTGTATAATTTACAAGAACATCCCAGTCCCTATTGTTCGGCAAATGCCAACCTACTGGGCATGCCGTCATAGCAGCATCCCAAGTGTATAAGCGACCGTATGTTGCACAGTTAGCGGGGTTGTTATCGTAGCATTTGCTGCCTCCCACAGCGTAATTCAAATTCTCCGCCATCCAAGTTTGAGTGCCGATTTTTACTGTTTTATATATTTGGCCGCCATATTCAAAGCACCCGGTTTCCATATGCGAAAATTTAGAAAACGCTGATTTACTATAGTAGCCGTTGATTTATTCGTTTGGGGAGTAGCTAGTAGGGAGTGGGGAGTGGAAAAAACATGAATTTAAGCGTTTTTCTACTCCCTACTCCCCATTCCCTACTCCCTAAACTAGTTAATCATTACTTACTATATTTTTATTCACCGTTTTATATTTGGGAGATTTTATGTCAAAAAACATGATTGCTGTTGACGGAAATGAGGCAACTGCAAGAGTTGCGCACAAGGTTAGCGAAGTTGTTGCTATTTACCCTATAACCCCCTCCACTCCTATGGCCGAGCTTTGCGATGCCTGGAGTGCACAAGGCAAAAAGAATATCTGGGGGCAAGTTCCCAGAGTTGTAGAGCTGCAGTCTGAAGGCGGAGCTGCCGGCGCAGTTCACGGTTCATTGCAGGCAGGTGCCTTAACCACCACCTTTACCGCCTCGCAGGGCTTGCTTTTGATGATTCCCAATATGTTCAAAATAGCAGGCGAACTCACTCCCGCAGTGTTCCACGTTAGCGCACGAGCTTTAGCAATGCAAGGTCTTTCTATTTTTGGCGACCACTCCGATGTTATGACGTGTAGGCAAACAGGTTTTGCCATGCTCGCAAGCTCAAGCGTTCAAGAAGCCCACGACCTTGCGCTGGTAGCTCACGCCGCAACACTGAAAGCTCGCATTCCGTTCATACATTTTTTTGACGGATTCCGTACCTCCCACGAAATAATCAAAATAGAAGAATTGACCTCGGAAATAATAAAAGAACTCATAGACGATAAACTTGTAGCAGCAAACCGTGCAAGGGCTTTGACCCCCGATGCTCCGGTTATGCGAGGCACAGCGCAAAATCCAGATGTTTATTTCCAAGGCCGCGAAACCGTAAATCCTTTTTACGCTGCCACCCCTGCCACAGTTCAAGAGTACATGGATAAACTCGCAAAACTAACGGGACGCAAATACAGCCTAGTTGAATACACCGGTGCCGCAGATGCGGAAACGGTTATAGTTGTTATGGGTTCCGGTGCCCTTACCGTTAAAGAAACCATTGAATTATTAGCCGGCAAGGGCCAAAAAGTAGGTGTGCTGAATGTTCACCTTTACCGCCCTTTCCCCGCAAAAGAAGTCTTGGCTGCACTCCCTAAAACCGTAAAAAATATCGCTGTGCTTGACCGTTGCAAAGAACCCGGTAGCGTAGGCGAGCCTCTTTTCCAAGATGTTTTAACCGCAGTCTCAGAAGCGGCGATGAACGGCGAGCGTCCGCTCCCGAAAGTACTGGCTGGCCGCTACGGTCTTGCCTCAAAGGAATTCACACCGGCTTGCGTTAAAGCTGTTTTAGACAACGCAGCAAATGCAAACTCCAAAAACCACTTCACGGTTGGCATAAACGATGATGTAAGCGGCACAAGTTTAAAAGTTGATGAATCCTTCCGTTTGGAAAAGAAATTGTTCCAAGCTATGTTCTACGGTCTTGGCGCAGACGGCACCGTTGGAGCGAACAAGAACTCCATCAAAATAATAGGCGAATGCACGGACAACTACACTCAAGGCTACTTTGTTTACGATTCCAAAAAGAGCGGCAGCGGCACCACAAGCCATTTGCGCTTTGGAAAAGACCCAATCCATGCCCCATACTTAATTGAGCTAAACCAAGCGGATTTTGTAGCTTGCCACCACACGCCGCACCTTGACCAGATAAATATGCTTCGCTTTGCAAAACCGGGCGCAGTGTTCCTCTTGAACACCTTGGCCTCCGCAGACGAGGCTTGGAGCACTTTCCCAAAAGAGGTTCAAACGCAGATTGTAGAGAAAAAGTTGAAGGTTTATGTAATAGATGGTTACAAGGTTGCGCATGAAACAGGAATGGGACGGCGCATAAACACCATTATGCAAACTTGCTTCTTTGCAATATCGGGCATTTTGCCAAAAGACGAGGCCATTGGCCATATCAAAGATTCTATTAAAAAGAGTTATTTAAAGAAAGGCGAAGAAGTTGTTAAAAAGAACTGGGAGGCGGTGGATAAAACCCTTGCGAATTTGCACGAGGTTAAAATTCCGGATTCCGTCACCGCAACCAAAACCTTCCGCCCCGCTTTAATAGGCACAAACGACAAATTCCTGAACACCGTGACAGCAAAGATCATTGAGGGTTATGGCGATGAACTGCCTGTTTCCGCAATGCCTGTGGATGGTACTTATCCGACCGCGACTTCAAAATATGAGAAGCGCGACTTGGCTTTGGAAATCCCTGTTTGGAATGCGGAGAGTTGCATTCAATGCGGAAAATGCGCTATGGTTTGCCCACATGCTGCAATTCGCACCAAAGCCTACGATGCCTCTGTCCTGTCCGGTGCGCCGGAAGGCTTTAAGAGCAAAGACGCCAACAAGGCCTTTAAGTTAGAAGGCAATTTCAAATACAGCGTTCAGGTTAGCCCTTACGATTGCACCGGTTGCGGAGTTTGCGTTGAAGCCTGCCCAAAGACAAAAGCAGACCCAAATAAAAAATCCATCAATATGACCCCTCAAACGGGAATTGCCGAACAAGAAAACAAAGCGTGGGATTTCTTTGTAAACATACCCGAAGCAGACCGCTCAAAAATTGACCCGAAATTCGTGTTCAATGCAATGTTGCTAGAACCGCTCTTTGAGTTTAGTGGTGCTTGCACGGGCTGCGGAGAAACCCCATATGTGCGTTTGGCATCGCAGTTATTCGGAGACAGAATGGTTGTGGCAAATGCAACCGGCTGTTCATCAATTTACGGCGGAAATTTGCCCACCACCCCTTGGACAAAGAACAAAGACGGCAAAGGCCCTGCGTGGAGCAACTCCTTGTTTGAAGACAACGCCGAATTCGGTTTAGGTATGCGCCTAGCGATAACTCAGCACGCAAAGCAAGCCGAAGATATTTTAGAGCAAGTAAGCGAAATTCCTGCAGACCTAGTAAAAGCACTCAAAGAGCAAAGCCAAATTGATGATGCCGGCATTGCCGCACAGAGAAAAAATGTTGAAAAGCTAAAGGAAATTTTGAAAAATGCAAAAACCCCTGCCGCAGAAAAATTGCTTTCCATAGCGGATTACCTGGTTCAAAAGAGCGTGTGGATAATGGGCGGTGATGGCTGGGCTTATGATATTGGCTATGGTGGTTTGGATCATGTTTTGGCAAGCGGCGAAAATGTGAATATTCTGGTTTTGGATACCGAGGTGTATTCCAATACGGGCGGCCAAGCGAGTAAAAGCACCAATTTAGCGGCAGTCGCGCAGTTTGCGGCAAGCGGAAAACGTGCCCCGAAAAAGGATCTCGGTTTAATAGCCATGAGCTACAAAAATGTGTATGTGGGCAGGGTTGCAATGGGCGCAAACGATGCGCACACAATCAAGGTATTCCGCGAGGCAGAGGCGCACAACGGTCCGTCTTTGATACTCGCCTACTCTCCTTGCATTTCGCACGGCATAAAGGATATGCGTTATATGCTGGGTCAACAGAAAATGGCAGTTGAAAGCGGCTATTGGCCCTTGCTCCGCTACATTCCAGCGAACATAGACGAGGGCAAAAACCCTTTTGTTCTGGACTGCAAAGCCCCAACCTTACCGGTAAAGGACTACATTTACACCGAAAACCGCTATAAAATGCTAACCGCTTCCGACCCAACCGCCGCAGAGGATCTCGCTGAGAAGTTGCAAAAATTTGTGGACGCCCGGTGGAAGCAGTATGAGGATTTAGCGAGGGTGTAGATGAGGCAGAAGAAATCTGCCTGTATATGATTTTTTGCATTTTGCAATTTGCTCCGGCGTACCCTCCGCCACTAAGTAGCCGCCTTGCTCCCCGGCCTCCGGACCTAGGTCTATAACCCAGTCCGCACACTTGATCACATCTAAATTGTGCTCAATAACGACCATTGAATTTCCCTTATCCACAAGTTTTTGCAAACACTCCAGCAAGCGGCGAATATCTTCAAAGTGAAGCCCGGTTGTGGGTTCGTCCAGCAGGTAAAGGGTTTTGCCCGTACCCGGCCTGCGAAGCTCGGTTGAAATTTTCATTCTCTGTGCCTCGCCGCCGCTAAGCGTCGTGCTCGGCTGCCCCAGCTTAACATACCCAAGCCCGATCTCCTGCAAAACGGTTAAGGGCTTTGCAATCCTCGGCAAATCCTTGAAAAATTCCAAAGCCTCGTCTATGCTCAAATCCAAGACATCGTATATATTTTTGCCTTTGTAAAAAACAGCGAGCGTTGCATCGTTAAAACGCTTGCCGCCGCACTCATCGCAGGTTATCTGCACATTCGGCAAAATCTGCATCTCAATTTCTATAACCCCAGCACCGCAGCATTTCTCGCACCGCCCGCCATGCACATTAAAACTGAACCGGCTTTTTGTAAAACCATTGACCTTGCTATCCGGAAGGCTGGCAAACAAATTTCTTATATCATCGTAAATTTTTGTGTAAGTAGCGGGGTTTGAACGCGGGGTTCTCCCTATGGGGCTTTGGTCTATTTCTATCACCTTGTCTATATTTTCCAAACCCTCTATGGCTCTGTGCGCACCCGGTTCCTCCAATGCGTTGTGGAATTTCTTTGCCAAAGCCTTTTTTAAAATATGGTTTACAAGAGTGCTTTTGCCCGAACCGCTAACACCGCTCACTACGGTGAAAATCCCCTGCTCTCCCACCGGAATTTCCACATCTATATTCTTTAAATTATTCGCCCTCGCTCCGATTATCTTTACTCTCGGAGTTGCTTTGCTCACTTTGCGTCTTTGTTTAGGAACCTCTATTTTTCTCTTTCCGCTTAAATAAGCCCCGGTTATGGATTTCGGATTTTTCTGCAAATCCTTGATTGAGCCTATAGCCACCAACTGCCCGCCTTCGCTGCCCGCGCCGGGGCCTATGTCTGCTATGCAGTCCGCACGGTGCATGGTTTCTTCGTCGTGCTCAACCACAATAAGGCTGTTGCCCTGTGCCCGCAGTTTTTCCAGAATGTCTAAAAGTTTTTCATTGTCCTTTGCGTGAAGCCCAATGCTAGGTTCGTCCAAAACATAGAGAACGCCTTGCAAACCCGCACCGACGTGCCCGGCAAGCCTTATGCGCTGCGCCTCACCTCCGCTAAGAGTTGCAGAGCCTCTGTTGAGCGTTAAATATCCAAGCCCAACCGTTTGCAAAAAGCCAAGCCGCCCCTTTATCTCCCTGAAAATTTCCCTGCCTACCCGTGTTTCCCTTTCGCTCAAATTCAATTCATCAAAAAATTTAACCGACTCATCCACAGAAAGAGAGGATATTTCGCTAATCCCCCTCCCGTGAAATCTCATAGCCCTAGCCGCTGCGCAAACCCGTTCACCTTTGCACTCGCTGCACGGCTCAATGAGCATATACTTTTGCAATAGATGAATATGCCACTGGTCCCAAAGCCCTTGTAAAATTGGAATTATGCTATTCAATATGGCATTCTGCGCTTTTTCCGGCAAATTTTTCCAAGGCACAGAAAGAGAAAATCCAACTTTTTTTGCGATAGCCCTATATTCCTCAAAGCCGTGATTGCTGAAAATCAACCGACCTTCCGCTGTGCTTGCCAAAATCGCACCGCCCTCTATTGAAAGTTCCGGGTTTATCAATTTAGAAGCCTCTATCTGATAGCTCTTTCCAAGCCCTTTGCAAATCGGGCATTGCCCTTGCTTATCGTTAAAAGAAAAAAGCCGAGG
The DNA here is from genome assembly GCA_001462225.1 of Fibrobacteria bacterium GUT31. Lineage (GTDB taxonomy): Bacteria > Fibrobacterota > Fibrobacteria > Fibrobacterales > Fibrobacteraceae > Fibrimonas. The sequence continues at coordinate 39,006 of LIUH01000187.1, forward strand.
CTCAATTTCCGGCAAAGAAACTCCGCATTTTGCGCAAGCGAGGTTGGAACTCATAACTACGTATTCAGTTGAGAGTTGAGAGTTGAGAGTTGAGAGTTTTTTAAATATGAATGATACTAATTTGTTTTCGCTGATTTTAAATGCTTGTTCTAATGATTCTATTAATCTGGTTCTGTTTTTTGGTTCAATTAAAATTCTATCTATAACAACATCTATAGAATGCTTTTCATAACGAGCCAACTCCGGAATCTTCTTCCCACTCTCCACTCTCAACTCTCCACTCTCAACTTTCCTCCCCCCACTCCCTACTCCCCACTCCCCACTCCCTTCAAGACTATACATCTCCCCATCCACTCTAACCCTTGCAAATCCCTTTTCTTTAAGTTCTGCAATTTCCTTGCGGTATTCGCCCTTTCTCTCCCTAACGATGGGTGCCATTACTATTGCCTGCTGCTCTGCTCTTTCGTGAAAAATGTTGTCCGCAATTTGCTCCGTGGTTTGGGCCTTAATTTCCTTGCCGCATTTAGGGCAATGCGGCGTGCCAAGCCTTGCGAACAGCAATCTGTAATGGTCAAAAATTTCCACAACCGTTCCTACTGTGGAACGAGGGTTGCGGTTTATCGTTTTTTGGTCTATGGAAATTGTGGGCGAAATTCCCCTTATGCTCTCCGCATCCGGTCGCTTCATTGTGCCTATGAATTGCCGGGCGTAAGCGGAAAGCGATTCTATATAACGCCTTTGCCCTTCCTGAAAAATTGTGTCAAAAGCCAAGCTGCTCTTTCCCGAACCGCTTATTCCCGTGATTACCACAAATGCATCTCTGGGTAAGTCTATATCTATGCTTTTGAGATTGTGCTCTTTGGCTTTGCGTATTTCAATTGAGTGGCTCATATCGCAATTCAAGTTTTGTTATATATTTGCCGTTTGCAATTTTGCAATCGTAAAAATAGCGGTTTTCGTAAAGCAAATCCAGCCTTTTTTGCATATTCACAATGCCTATTCCGCTACCGCTCTTGTCCTGGTGGGTCTTTGGAAAATATGTGTTTATGCTTTCAAAAATAATTTTTTCTTTTTTAGAAGTTATCTTTATGCTTATGGAGCTATCCTCCACCGAAGGCCCTATACCGTGCTTAAAAACATTTTCCAACATGGGTATAAGCAAAAGCGGTGCTATGGGCGCATCCGGTTCGCTTAAATCCGTTTCCAAATTGAACCCCAGTTCCGGGCCGTAGCGAAGCCTCATTAAATCCGAATAGCTGGTTAAAAATTCCACCTCCTGTTTTATGGTCACAGAATCCGCTTCCGAGTCGTAAATTACCGAGCGAAGCAGTTTTGAAAGCTGTTGCACGGTTTGTTTGGCGAGTTCCTTGTTTTCGTCTATGAGGGTTAAAATATTGTTAAGGGTGTTAAATAGAAAGTGCGGCGATATTTGCATTTTCAAAAACGACAATTCGGAGCGTACATTTTCGAGTTCCAGTTTTTGCATCGCATCTTTGGAATGAAACCACATTGAAGTTGAGCGAACAGATATTGCAACGCCATTCACGAATATAAGGGCAATAACGCTTTTTATCAGCCATAAAAAGGGAATTGCAGGTTCCGGAGGCAAGTGTTCTATAACACCAACATCCATAGCATGGTTTTTCCAGATCCCTATTAAGTAAGATATGGTCAGGAACATAATTAAATTTATAATCGCATAAATGGCAATTCGTTTTGTGTAAAGAAATTTCGGTATTAAAAAAGAATAGTTTGCATAAAAAGATATGAGCATTGCTAAAAACGGAACGATTGTCCCGTAGCGAACTTTCCATGTAATTTCGTTATTTGGAATCGTTAAAATCACAGGAACCAGATAAACAAAAAACCACACAAGAATATGTATCACCGGTGGCGGAACATGCCACTTTTGGAATTTAAGTCTCTTGCTCATCAGAGGCTCTTTAGTCTTTCTTCGGGGTTTAAAAGCGTAACCAGCCTGAATCCCAAATGATTGTTCATAATAACAACTTCGCCTTTCGCCATAACTTTCCCATTGATCTGCAAGTCAACATTTTCGCCGGCCACTCTATTCAACTCTATAACCGAGCCTTTTTGCCAGTTGAGCAAATCCCGTACGGTTATCATTGTTGAACCTAGTTCCATAACCATTGGGAAGCGCAAATCCTGCAGTTGCTCCATATCCAGGCTTTTACGATTGCTTTTTGCATAGTCTTTTGGCATAAGAGAAATATAGAAAACGCTGATTTATTCGCTAGGGTATAGGGTCATAGGGTTTGGGGTATGGGGATTATTCAACATAAAACGCATAATTTGGCAAATAATTGAGGTTTTCCTATACCCCAAACCCAAACATTGAGTTCCCCAACCATAACCGTTGACCAATCACGTTAGGTTCGCCGAGGGGCATTTTTTTACCTTATCCTCTTCCCATGCGCCACAAACAACGCATGATATTCCTGAAATAATTCCACAGACGGTTCCAGATTTTCCATAAACCATTTTCGCAAAATTTCGTAATTGATTTTTTCGTCAAAAATTTTTAAAGCGGCAAGAGTTCTTTTGGTATATGTATCTATAACAAAAGTAGGCAAATGAAAAGCATAGAGCAAAATAGAATCGGCTGTTTCCCTGCCTACACCTTTGACTTTTAGCAGTTCGTCTCGGAGTTTCGGATATAGGCTATGGGGTATTGGATATGGGGTATAGGTTTCCTTAAACCATTTCGCTATGTTTTTCAGATACATTGTTTTTTGGTTTCGGTAGCCGGCCGGAGCTATTAAAGCTGCGATGGTTTCGCTATCTGTCTTTAAAATTTTTTCTGCGGTATTTATCTTTGCGGCAAAAAGGTTGTTCATAGCTTTTTCCACTTGAATCCAAGAGGTATTTTGTGTTAGAATTGCCCCCATGCAAACCTCAAATTTGCCTTTTTTAGTTGCAGGCAAGCCGAATTTATTCGGATGATAGCCTCGCCCTTCAAATTCACTTTTCACGGGCCACCAGCCCTGCGCTCCATAAAGGCCGAAAAGCTTATTGTAAAGCCGAGCGGGGTGCATACTATGCCGTAAAATAGAAATTCGGCAAATAATTCAATTCTACTTGACAAAGTTTTAATTTTTTTCTATATTTCCATTGTCACACAAAGGCGTGTGTTTGTCTATGGCAATCTTAGGGTGTTATAGAGGGACATATGCCTTTTTTATTTTGACGAGGTGGAATATGGATATGCTTTCGATGACCGCTGCTCATGAAATCAACAAGTTGATGATGAGATACGGTGTCAAATTCGGGATTTACAAGAATGGAGAGTTCATTGAGCAACTCTTTCCTTACGATGCAATTCCGCGAATTATCCCGCACAATGAGTTTGCCTTTTTAAACAAGGGTCTTGTCCAAAGGGTAAACGCTTTAAATTGTTTTTTAGCTGATATTTATTCCAAAGGGCGTATTGTAGCGGATAAAATAATACCCGAGGAATTCATCTATATATCAAAGGGCTATTTGCCGCAGTGCAACAATATCGCACCGCCTAAGAATGTGTATAGCCATATTTCAGGCATAGACCTTGTTCAGGCCAAAACTGGCTCATGGTACATACTGGAAGACAATCTGCGGGTACCTTCGGGTGCTTCTTATCCGCTCATTGCCAGGGAACTCTGCCGCATAGCAAACCCCGATGCTTTTTCAAACAACAATGTGACGGACAATCGCAACTATTCGGACATGCTGCGTGAAACTATGGACAATGTGAACTGCGATGGGTTGAACATAGTACTCACACCCGGCAGGTATAATGCCGCCTATTTTGAACATTCATATCTCGCCGAGCGTACAGGCGCGTTGCTCGTTGGGGCATCGGAGCTTATCGTTGAAGATGCGGTGCTGTATATAAAGGATTATTTGGGTGTAAAGGCGAAAGTGGGTGCCGTGTATAGGCGTATTTCCGATGAATACCTAGACCCTATGACATTCCAGTCCGATTCCCTTATCGGCGTACCGCATATAATGGATGCATACCGCGCAGGAAATGTAGCGATTATAAACGCACCCGGCAACGGCGTTGCAGACGACAAAGGCATTTACTATTTCGTGCCGAAAATGATAAAATACTATCTAGACGAAGAACCCATATTGGAAAATGCGCCCACATATTTGCCGTATTATGAGGAAGATCTTAAATACACGCTTGAGAACATAAAAAAGCTGGTTATCAAAGATGTTTCGGAAGCCGGCGGCTATGGCGTTGTATTCGGCAGTGCGCTTTCCGAAGAAAAGCTCTCCGAGATAAAGGACTTGATTAAACGTGAACCGAGGCGTTTCATTTCGCAGGAAGTTATAGATTTCATAGACCTTGACATAATGGAAGAAGACGGCAGTTGCATTTCCAGAAAGGCCGATTTGAGAGCATTTGTGCTAACAGGCAAAACCACACGTGTATGGCCAAGCGGGCTAACACGTTTCTCACGTATTGAGGGTTCGTTCATAGTAAATTCCTCGCAAGGCGGCGGTTTTAAAGATACATGGGTGTTGTCGGGATAACTTGGTAGGATGGATAAAAAATTGTCTCCATCTGCGATGAAATCAAGGTTTAGATTTTGGAATTTTCTATATTTACACCCATGATGATGCATAACACCCCAAATGCAGGAGCTTGCGGTGCAGGCAAAGCCTAGCACCTATAGACCGAGTAATGACATAAAAGTTAATATTGTCAAAAAATTTTATATATACACGCTCCATTTTTTCCCATACATAAGTCCAAAATTTTCCCCCTTAAACCAAAGGAGTTTATCATGAGCAATATGAAATACGCTCTTGCTCTCATTTTTGCGTGCTTTTTAATGAGTACGTTTGCGCAAGAGGAACTCGAAAATCCAGCTGAGCCTAAAAAAATAGCTGTTTATGTATTCGGCGCCAGCGAAGCCGGCGTAAACAAATCTTTCGGAAACAAATTGCTTGCGACAATTACGCAAAGCGACAAGTATGCGGAGATAGGTGATTCGGAAGCCTTTTACGAAGCATTTGCCGGGCAAAAAGCCAGCGCAGCCCAAATTTCCCAAGCCGCCAAGCAATACGGAGCGGATGTTGTTTGCGTGGTTAGCATGACCGAAGCGTTTGGTGCCTATTCTATCTTTGCCCGGTTAATAAAAACCGCAGATTCCCAAGTGATTAGAATCGCCACGCTTGACCGTTCCCTGAACTCTTTTGCCGACCTTACAGTCGCTTCCAACGAGTTGGTCGGCCAACTGCTTGGGCTTGCACCCCAGCCTATGTCTCAGTCTCCTCTCGTTCCCGCCGCTGCCCCGGCCGCCGAGAAGGAGTGCGAAAACAAACTGAACATCAACGAGATAATTTCCAAGATTAAGAGCGGCTTCCTCCCACGGTTGAAGGACTGTTCCGGCACCTTAGCCAAGAACATGGCTTTGGCCATGTCTCCTTTTGGCAAGAAGGGTGCGGTGCCGGAACCAGTGTCGTTTATGAAGGAGTGCACGATTGACGGTATTAAGCAGAAATTGCCTGATGGTGCGGAGGAGTATGTTAGGCCTATTGAGAAATTTTTGCAAAATATTATGAATGCAGCTTCTGCAGCGGGCGGCAGTTTGGATGTTAAAAAACTTCCGGGCATTATTAGTGGGCTGAATGTGAATGACCTCATAAATGAGCTAAAGACTAAGGCAACTAATGACGAGTGCGTAGTTGATGAGCCTTACGAACCGGATGAGGAATATGAGGAAGATGATGACGAAGGCGATTCCGGAGGTAAAAAAGATAGGAAGATAGTGTCTTTGGGCCTTAGGGCAGGTTTTAACTTCTCGCATATGTATGCATATGGGTATCGTGGCAGCAACTCCATTTATGGCAATTCCACTTCTGTCGAAGGTTCTTACAATTCCATTCTGGGTTTTCAAGCGGGTTTGCTTATCGACATAGCTCCTAGCAGTTGGTTCCATTTCCAGCCCGGCGTTATGTATATCCAAAAAGGAGCAGAAGATAATTATGGTTTTACTCAGACTTTGCATTATATAGAATTTCCTTTGTTGCTTTCGTTTAAAATTTCCGCGCTCAGGCTTAATGCCGGCCCGTATTTTGGGGTGAGCGTGGGACATTTAAAATACATAGTTGATAAAGGCATCAGCACGGGTTTTGGTTTTGATATAAGTGTGTTTTACATAGGAATGTTTTATGACCATGGTTTTACTGACTTTAGCAGAATTAATGGTTTTGAATTTTACAATCGTACACTTGGCTTTAACTTTGGGGTAAATATATGAGAAAGCTGTTTTTTTCCGTGTGTTCCGTTTTAGCGATTTTAGGTTGCGGTGGCGAGAATGTGGATGAATTACCGTGGCTTGATAGCGATGCCCGTATCTATTGTCGTTATAGCAATATGTGTGAGTATATGAGTGCTAATGATTGCAATTATTACGGCACGAATTACGGCAGTGATAACACCTGCGGTGGCTTTATCCAACAATACACGGTTTCCTTCAATTCCAACGGCGGTTCGGCTGTAAATTCGCAAACAGTGAATTACGGCTTTATGGCTATCAAACCTAGTCCCGACCCGACACGTACAGGTTACATTTTTGCACAATGGGAACTAAACGGAACTGCATACAATTTCAGCACTCCTGTAACCCATAACATAACCCTTACTGCTAAGTGGAATATAAGCCATTTTAACCCAAACATACAGTATACTTCATTTACTGATAACCGAGACTATAAAACTTACAAGAGTGTAACGATAGGCAATCAAACATGGATGGCAGAGAATTTGAATTACGATATGCCAAATAATGCTACTGATGTATGCTATAATAACAATTCTGAAAACTGCGGCACCTACGGTCGTTTGTATAATTGGGAAACGGCTCAGTCAGTTTGTCCTTATGGTTGGCATTTGCCGAGTGAAGCGGAGTGGACAGCATTGGGGAATACTGTTGGCGGTAGCAGTACAGCGGGAAATAAATTGAAGTCAGCGGTAGGTTGGTATAGTAATAGTGGCACGGACAATTACGGGTTTTCGGCTATCCCGGGCGGTAGCGGCCTCCCGTATGGCAGTTTCTTCAATGTCGGTCGCAACGGCCTCTGGTGGAGTGCCACAGAGTACGATAGCGACTTCGCCTACTACTGGTGCATGCGCTACCTCTACAGCGATGTGTACAGGGACCTCAACGATAAGTCCACCTTGTTTTCAGTTCGTTGCGTCAAAGACTAAGCACGAAGCGCCCAGGCATACCGTTGACGACAAAAAACGTCAACATATGTTTGCAAAATTATGATTGTTAATTTTTTTCACCCGAATTTCCTAAAATTTTATTATATTTACGACAATGAATTTGAAATGGAGTTTTTAGGATGACCGATGAAGAATTTAAAAGTGTAATAGCGAATTCACTTGTTAATGTAACGAATTCACTTGCTAGTGCAACCGCTAAAATTGAGAGTTTAGCTGAGGAAGGCAGAAAAACCGACCGCAAAATAGCCGATCTCTCAAAACAGATAGGCGGAATAGACAACAATATTGGGTATCACGCAGAGCAGTTTTTTCAGAATGTATTTGCAGATAAAAAGATTTTTGGCGGGATTAAGTATGATGATATAATTCTAAATATGAAACATGGCGAAAAAGTGGAGTTTGATATTGTTTTGGAAAATGGAAACTCGTTAGCCCTAATAGAAGTCAAAAACCGAATCCGTCCGACTTTTGTACAAAAACTGGCAAAAACAAGGATAAACAAATTTCGCAAATATTTTCCCGAATACAAAGATTACAATGTTTATCTTGGTATAGCAGGTTTTTCTTTTAACGAAGAAGTGTTGAAAGAAGCCAAAAAATACGGTGTAGGCATAATCAGACAGGTAGGCAACGGCATTGAGGTTAATGCAACAGGTTTAAAAGCGTATCACTGACCATGTGAAATTATTCCCTTGACAAAACCTTATTTTTTTTCTATATTTGGTGCTATCATACAAGGGTGTGTGTTCGCCTATGGCTATTTTAGGGCAATTGTAGGGGAACATACGCCTCTTTTTATTTTGATGAGGTGGATAAAAATATGGATGTATTTTCGAAGATTGATGCTAATGAAATCAAAATTATAGCATATTTTCAGCCTATTCTTTCCGCTGATTCGCATGATATATATTCTTATGAGGTTTTAGGGCGGTTTGTGGATAGCGACGGAGCCGTAAAATCCTTAGGCCCTTTTTTCTCCGATGCAAACACTACCGACGATGATGCTCTCAAAGTAGATAAACTGGTCCGAAGATATGCGATGAAAAAATACGCGGAGGAAAAAAGAACCGAGCATTTATTCATCAATATCAGATTGGCATGGCTAGAAAAATTTGCGGATAAACCGGAAGAATTGCCGACCGTACAGTTGATACAGGAATTCGGTATTGCACCGGACAGGATTGTTATTGAAATAACAGAGGAGGAATTTAACACAAGCGATCCTTGTCTTGATGTTTTAGAATATTACAGAAATGCAGGATTCCGCATAGCACTTGATGATTATGGAAAAAATGCCAGCAATATTGACCGGCTTGCCAAAATTCATCCTGATATTATTAAAATCAATATTGATTATATCCATAAAAGCGAAGATTCTTATTACTATCGCGAATACCTGAAATTTCTCACGAACTTTGCCGAGTCGGTTGGAATAGAAGTGCTGTACGAAGGTGTAGAAACAAAACAGCAACTTGATATTTGCATGTCTTCCAAGGGAAGATTTTATCAGGGATTTTTGGTTGCGCGCCCGCAAGATTCAATGCAAAGAGCAATAGTTGATTATCCTATTTTTTCCGCTTCAATTGAACATATCTATGAGGCGCAGCATAAAAAAGTCGTACACATAGATGCGTTGAAAAAGTCTTTAGATTCTAAAATTACGCATTTTCTATCTGAAAATTCGTTTTTTTATGAGAAAGAGAATATTAATGCATATCTTGAAAAACTCTGCAGCGAGTTGCCGGAAGTGGTAAGGATTTATCTGTGCAGTAAACGTGGTGAACAAATCACCCATAACTTTGAATGGGATTCCGGAAAAGTTATATGCCGCGATTATCGTGGTAAAAGTTGGGTATGGCGAAGATTTTTTCATGAAGCATTGAAAACTTTTATTGTAGGCGGAAAAAGCTGTTTGTCCAAAGCATACCGTGATTTCACAACAAAAAAACGGATTTTCACTTATTTTTACGCATTTAGCGATGATGTATTTTTCTTTGCGGATATAGCAGGGTCCGATACCCCTTGACAAAACCTTAATTTTTTTCTATATTTTAACGTAGGTAGCTTGTGAATGCAGGTTGCTGTCACACAAAGGTGTGTGTTTGTCTATGGCAATCTTAGGATAGCTGTAGGGAGGACGCACGCCTTTTTTATTTTGGCGGGAAAGACAGATGGGTATTATTTCGGTAGAACATAGCTCAAACCTTTACTGGCTTGGAAGGTATGCGGAACGTGCATATACGACCTTAGATACCTTTTTCGATTATTATGACGCAATGCTGGACAAGGATAAAAATTCCTACAGGATTTTTCTCGAAAAGCTGGGTATTGAAGACAAGTACGGCAATTACGAGAATTTTGTACAAGGATTTTTATACGGAACAGATTCTTTCACCGTTAATTCGATGTTCGGTAACGCTTATGACAACGCACTTGTTATAAGAAATACTATCGGCAGCGAATCGCTTGCTTATATGGAACTTGCAATTAACACCTTTCGTGCCGGCCAAAATGCCAAAAATCTTCGCCTTGCGCTTATACCCGTTATGGATTACCTGCTCGCATACTGGGGCAACATTGACGACAATCTTGCGGCAAGCGAAGCCGGAACCTTTATCAGATGCGGTAAACTTGTTGAACGGCTAGACCTTTATTTTAGGTTCTCTTACGACAGCAAGTTTATAAACGAAGAATACGAAAAATTATGCCATATCATGGTTCGTGTTCGCAAAGGTTTTTGCAATACCAAACACCTGGCTGTGCTGGTTGAAGTATTGGCTACGGAGGATAGCTACAAGGAGCGTTTGCCCGAAGTGCTTTATAACCTGAATAAGCTATTTGAGGGATTGGAAATTTGAAAACCGTAAACTTTCAGTATAAAACAGAATTGACTTTTTCTTCCTCAGCATCGGCTCACCGTTTCTTATTGAAAATTTTACCGCAAAGCGACAATAGGCAAAGCATAAAAGATCTTTCGTGGCATATAGACCCTCCGGGAGAGGTATGGCATACAAGCGACAGTTTTGGCAACAAGGCTTTGGCCGGGTATATTGACGCCCCGCATAATCATTTCCGCTTTGGCATACATGGAACAGCGGAGATGTCAAACGAGCCATATACAATATGCAACGAACCTGAACGTATATTGCTCTATCCGACAAAACTAACGCACCCCAGCAATGGGCTTGCGAATTTTTATAACGAGTTGGAACATTCGGCACCAAGCGACACTTTGCAACGCATACGGTATTTTTCACACGCCGTGCATACTCGTTTACGCTATGAGCGCGGAGTTACCTTAAATTCAACCACAGCGCAGCAAGCTTTTGACATAGGCATAGGGGTTTGCCAAGATTATGCACACATATTGCTCGCATTGTTGCGGTTGAGCGGCGTTCCATGCCGCTATATAGCAGGTTTGGCATCCGACTACGGCGAAACTCACGCCTGGGTGGAAGCGTGGATAGCAGACCGATATTATGGCATAGACCCCACAAGAGACAAACTGATAGACGAAAGTTACGTTGCGATATCTCGCGGTCGCGATTTTGAAGATTGCTCCGTTGAACGCGGGGTATTCAAAGGTACCTGCCGCGGAACGCAAACTATAAGTTTGAGTATGGAGTTTTTGCAATGATAAAATCCGTTTCCATAGCAGCTCTTCCTGTAACGGAAAATCTTGTTATACAGAAAAATCGCATAGAGAACAACGCATTGCCGGGATGCAAGCGTGTTTGCATAGTTACAGGCACTCATGGCGATGAATTGGAAGGCCAATATGTGTGTGCCCGCCTCGCCAAACTGCTGAATAACGAAAAACAAAAACTCTCAGGCATTATTGACATTTATCCGGCTATAAACCCACTTGGGATAGATTCCGTCACAAGAGGTTTTCCCATGTTCGATTTGGATATGAATCGCATTTTTCCCGGCTCGCCGACCGGTTCGCTCGCAGAAGCCGTTGCTTATGACATAGTGCGTGATATAGAAGGCGCAGATATTTGCATAGATATTCATTCCAGCAATATTTTTCTCCGGGAAATTCCTCAAATTCGCGTGAGTGAGCAAACCGAGGCAATGCTTTTCCCTTATGCGCTTATGCTCAATGTTGATCTTATATGGATACACACAGCAGCAACGGTGCTTGAGTCAACGCTGGCACACACTCTTAATATGCGCGGAATAAAAACGCTTGTGGTTGAAATGGGTGTTGGAATGCGCATCACGGAAGGCTATTGCTCGCAGCTTATTGACGGCATATTGAATCTATTGCATGAACTCGGTATGTGGAGCGGTCAGGTGCAGCAGACAAAAACTCCCATTGTTTCAAAAGACCGTGGCGTAGGTTTTCTCAATTCGGATGCGGCCGGTATTTTTATTCCAAACGTATCTCACGGCGATTATATTCGCGCCGGCGATCTTGTGGGTAAGGTGTTTGACCCTCTTACGGGTAACATCGTGGAGAACGCTATATCGCCTTGCGACGGCGTGTTGTTTACTTTGCGGGAATACCCCGTTGTGTTTGGCGGCTCCTTGCTTGCGAGGATTATGGGAGACGGAAATGGTTAAAAACATAATATATTCGATAAAATCGCCTTATCGCCAGAGTTTGGACATTATTGGGTACACATTTGGCTTTGGCGAGCTTTCGTGTTGCATAGTCGGCGCTCTCCGCGGCAACGAAATACAGCAGATGGCTATTTGCGCCCAACTGGTGAACACCATTAAACTTCTGGAAGAAAAGGGATGCATAGCCGAAAACAAAAGCATAATGATTATACCGTGCGCGAATTATTACTCCATGAATATCGGAAAGCGTTTCTGGACAATGGACAATACGGATATAAATCGCATGTTCCCGGGGTATGAATTGGGCGAAACAACCCAGCGCATAGCAGACGGTCTGTTCAAGGCAATAAAAGATTATAAATTCGGGGTGCAAATGGCGAGTTTTTACCAAGAAGGTGAATTTCTCCCCCACGTCAAGGTGATGAATACCGCCAGCGGAAAAGAGGAGGCTTATAAATTCCTTTCGGATTTTGGCTTGCCTTATGGCCTCATAAGAAATCCCAGCCCATACGATACTACAACGCTCAATTACAACTGGCAAATATGGGGTTGCCAAGCGTTTTCGCTGTTTGCAACATACACCGAGCACATCGGAGGGCAATCAACCCAAGCCGCTGTAAATGCCGCCTTGCGTTTCCTGATAGCCAAGGGAATACTCAAATGGAGTTTGCACCCGGGTTCGCACACCCGCATATTAAACGAAGATAATATATGGCGCATAAGCACAAGTTGTGCCGGGATACTCAAAAAATATGAGTCGGTAGAAGCTGAGGTTAAAGAAGGCGATTTGCTTTGCGAAATAATTCACCCTATTGAAGGGAATACTATTGATAGGGTAGTTTCACCGATTGACGGAACGGTATTTTTTTCATACAACAAGCAACTTGTGATGGAGCATACCGATATTTTTAATATTATACCCTTTTGATGTTAACAAGCCCGAAAACATTAGCAATTGCATTGGCATTCTTTTCTGCGAATGCCTTTTCTCAAATTTTTTCCGTTGAGAGCGGGGTAAATTATTTTTTGGGCAATTTGCAAAAGGAGGTAAGAATTGCTCCTTATGGAGGAGCGGGTTTTGAACTTAGGCTCTCGGATTATACAAGCGGATATTTGCAAGGTTCATACGGTTATTTGCATTTGAAAAATAATTCGGATTTTCGCGGATTGCATCAATTCATAGGGCGGACGGGTATTGAAATTTTCGATTGTCTTGGAATCGGAATAAGTTTGGCAGGTGTTAGGGGTAGCGGTGCAACTCCGGCAGCGGAGAATTATATGCTATCCAGTAGTGAATCGGAATTTGGCTGGAATTTCCGTTTGAAACTAAATTTATTGAAATTTGAAAAATTTACGCTCGGCACAAAATTTTATTACGACAGAATTTGGACAAACCCAAAAAATACTCATTTATTGCAAGCCGGAATATTTCTTTCCCTAGGATGAAAATGGTGATGCTCGCTTTTTAAATAAGAGTTATCCAAATGCGTGTAAATTTGAGTGGTTGATAAATTAGCATGCCCTAAAAGTTCCTGCAAAATGCGCAAATCCATTCCCCCTGCCAAGCAATGGGTCGCAAAGGAATGCCTGAACGAATGCGGGCTGATTGAATCTTTGCCTAAAAAAGCCGTGCGTGCTTGAATGATTTTCCATGCCCCGATTCTACTCAATTTTTTGCCGTGAAAGTTGAGAATCACGGTGTCTGTTTTCGGTTTAAGTTCTTGCCTCCATTCCTTAATCCAAAGCTCTAAATTTTCCTTTGCTTTGCCGGCGAGCGGAACCAATCGCTGCTTATTGCCTTTGCCGACAGGAGTTATCCAGCCGTTATCCAATTGAATATGTTCCAGTTTCAAGGAAACCGCTTCGCTGATTCTTAGCCCTGCACTGTATAAAAGTTCAAGCAAAGCGATGTCTCGCATTCTGAATTTATAGTTTGCAGGTATATTTTCAAAAACCTGTGCAACCTCATCTATGCTCAAACATTGCGGCAAATATTTTTCGAGGCGTGGCGCGGCAAATAAATTTTCCGGTGAAAATCTTAGCTCGCCTTTTTCTTCCAAATAGTACAAAAACCCGCGCAAGGAAGAAAAGCATCGCGCCAGCGAAGAAGGTTTGTAATCAAAGGATTTTGCCTTTTCCGCCAGAAATACATCTATGCTTTTTACCGAAAGCTCCGTTTGTTCGCAAAACGGCTTTAAATCTGCCTCGTAGCTTTTGATTGTTTGCCCGGACAGATTTTTTTCCAAAGCCAAATAACGGAGGTAATCCTTTAGCAAGGGATAGAGGTCCAACTACGCCTTATCCTCTGTTGAAGGATCCTTAATGTTCACCAAGTACCCAAGGCCGTATTGAATATCATTTATGGTTAGGGCAGCACCGCCCGAATTAAAGCTAACTCCGGTAACTTTGCCGTCTTGGTAAGCATAGCCAACTTTTTTTGAGCCATCCACACTCATAACTTCAACTGTGTATTTTCCACCCAAAAGAAAATCGCCGGTTTTCGGGTCCCTGCCATTCCAAGTCACCGTTGCCTCTCCGCCCTTAATGCTCTCAACATCTACGTCAAGTTCTGCAACTATCTCTTCATCTGCATTCTTGATTATAACAGTTCCCTGCTTATAACCCTCAGATAAATATATGTTGAACTCTCTTTCGGTCATGCCTGCGTGGGTAAAGGAGGTTTCCATTACGCGAACCTCTTTGCCGATTAGCGGAGTTGCGCTGGCATTGGTTATACTCTGAGCCTGCACACTCTGCAACTCCATAAATGCCTGCATATTGCTGGAAAGCGATGAAATGGCTGCAGTTGAATTTTGCGTAAATTCAAGCTGCGAAAATTGAGCCAACTGCGCCACAAACTCGGTGTCTTGGGCGGGATTAAGAGGGTCTTGGTATTTTAACTGGGCAACGAGCAAGGTCAAAAACTGGTCTTTGCCCATTTCCGGTGCCTTAAAAGCCTTAGTGTCACCTTCTATAACGTCGGTGCCCTCTTTGGACATAGTAACTTTGCGAGTTGAAGGTTGATTGATATAGTCATCAAATAAACCGCTGGTACCATTTACGCTAGACATGATTTGTTCTCCTTATGCTAAATATTCCATTGTGTTGTAGCCAAGCCTTCTGCCGGTATCTGCGTTTTCGTTTGCAATGGAAACCGCCAAATGCGATTCCCTGCCGCGATGATTGTGCCTTTGACCGTGCTTCTGCTCATGCTTCTCATGTTTTTCCGCTAAAGACCAAGCATCTTGCCTGTCTTTTTGTTCAATTGAAATTTCCAAACGCTCCAGGGTTATGCCCTGCTTTTCCAAACCCTCGCGTAAAAGCCCAATATGATTTTCCAAAGCCTGCTGCGCAACAGCACTTTCTACCCTAGCGTGAATTTGCATTTCGCCGCGGTTTAAGGTGATGCGCAAATCCAATTGCCCCAAATGCTCAGGGCGGAGCTGTATTGTAAACTTTTGCTCGCCTGTGGGCGTTGTGATGAATTTTGCCCGCGCTACAACTTGGCGAATAACCTCATATTCGTTTACACGCTCCTGTGTATTTCCTGTTGTAGGAACGCTTTCCAGTTTTTCGCCTGTTTTTGGATTGACAATCTCTATTTTCATCCCGTTGCCTTCCCAAACGGCGCGAACTTCGGGTTGTACCAGTTTTTCCTGTTTTCCCTCAGCGTATTTGATTTTCACAAGATTTGCAGGATTTAATCCGTCTTCTTTAAAAAAGTCTTTTTTAAATCCGTTTTCTTTTTTTGAGGTTGAATCCAAAATTTCCGCTTTTTGTTCAACTTCCATGCTTTCTTTCAACTGCTTGCCCAATTCTTTTCCAGTTGCAATTTCTTTGAGTATTGAAGACAATTCTTCTTGTTGGGGTTTATCTCCGCTTTTAACACTTTCCCAAAGATTTTTCAAAGTTTCTTCAAAATAATCGAGTTTCCCTTCCTCTAAAATCAACAAAACCCCTTCTTCTTCCAAATACTTGCCCAAATCATCTAAATTTACCAAGCCTTGCTCCAATAAATTTTCTATAAAATCGTAAAATTCCATATCGGAAAATTCTTTGCGCTCTTCCCATTTAGCAATTCCCAGTTTCACCGCCAAAGGAAACGCTATCATGTTTATAGGCACTTTTTGTGCCGTTTTCTGTTGTGCTGTTTCAACCTTTGATTGTGGCATTTCAACCTTTGGTTGTGGTATTTCAGCTTCCGGTTGCGGCAATACCTCTTCTTCCGGTTGTATTAGCGTCTGCGTTAGCACATTTTCTTCCGATTGCGTTAGCTCCCCTTCTTCCGGTTGTGCTATCTGCTCATATCCCAATAATTTTTTAATGTCTTTCAAGATGCCTTCCAGCAGCTCTACTTGCCGTTCTTTTGGGAGAGCCTCTGACATCTGTTTGGGGTCAAGAATTTCCAGCAAACGGAAAAAAACCCGCATTATCTCCGAAGGTTCTTGGGCAATATATGGAGCTACACCTTTAGGTGCCGTAAATTTTTCTTTGTATTCTTCAAAGAAGTCTTTTATGAATTCAAATGCTTCTGCTCCGGCTTCTTCGCCTAGAATTTCCTGCAATCTCTCCAATAATTTCGGCCCTTTAAATGCCTCATATCCGTCTAATGCATTCATAAATTCAGGAACTTCAATATGCGAATCCGGAGTTTCAATATTCAAGCTCGTTCCATAAGCAGCAGACACCGATTGCAAAAACGATTCAAAACCGCCTGCCGCTATCTGGCAGGAGCCGAAAAAAGAACCGAACCCCGATATCTCAGCGGCGACCGGTGCGGGTATTGTTGATACATTCATAGCCCTTTCTCCTTCCAGCCTAAAATTTTTGTGATTGAAGCGGCTTTTTTTGTGTTTATTGCACCTATTGCCGCCAATAATTTGCTTTGCGCACGGGAATCCGGGACTCTCTTTATTATACGCGCTATGGAATTGTCATCCAAATTCATCAAAATTGGAGCGGCTTCAACAGGCTTCATAACAGCATAAACCTGTGCCAATTCATCAATTTTTTGGTCGGAGAGAGTCTGCGATTCTCCGATTTTTTTATTTATTTCTTCCCTATTTTGGTTGATTTTCGCCAAATTTTGGCTGGTTTCCAATTTTAAAAGTTCCAAACGGGCGGCTTCTTCCTGAAGAAGCCTTTGTTTTTCTTCCAATTCCGCCGCTAACCTGCGGTTTGCCTCATAGACCTTGCTCTGTTCCAAATCCTGGGCTTCTTGTTCCGGGGAATGCCTTTCTATGTAACCGGCGATTTTCCTTTTGGTTTCGCTATCTAAACCCCCGATTTCCATCTTTGCCGTTCCTGTAATCAATAAAACCGCAAAAAAAATCACAGGAAAAAGCAGTAGCGACACTACGCCCACACCTATCAGATCTTTAGCCCTAATATCCATACCGTTTGTATTTGCAAAAAGTGTGCCACTTTTCTCAACTCTCAATTATATCGGTTTATTTCAAGGCCTTCAAAATTTCGCAAAAATTTCATAATTTCACTCTCTCTTAATGCAAATATAGCAAACGTAGTCTACGTTTACTATAGAAAACGTTGATTTACTCGCTTGGGTATAGGGTATAGGGTTTGGGGTATGGGGATTATTCAACATAAAACGCATAATTTTGCAAATAATTGAGGTTTTTCCATACCCTATACCCCATACCCCAAACCCAAACATTGAGTTAATCATTACTTACTATATTCTCTCTTACCTTGGGGATATAGCTCAGTTGGTAGAGCGACGCGTTCGCAATGCGTAGGCCAGGGGTTCGAATCCCCTTATCTCCACTATGAGTTTAGAACCTTGGTTGGTTTTGAGAGTTCCGGAAACTTCCGTTTTTATACATGCAATGCCTGCGGGCAAAGTTTCTAAGACATGGCCTATTGAAATTCTTTTGCACATTTTGAAATTGCCCGGTGTTGAAATAAAATTTGATTCTCTCGGCAAACCCTGTTTGCCTCAGGGGTTGGGATTCGCAAATTGGAGCAATAGCAAAGGGGAATGTATCCTTGCATATTCAAAAGAATGCGAAGTTGGAATAGATTTGGAATTTTACCGCGACAGAAATTTTGAAGCTATTTCAAAGAGATTTTTTGCCCCAAGCGAAATAACAAGCAAGGCGGAAATTTTTTATTCGTATTGGACAAAAAAAGAGGCCTATTATAAATGCTTGGGCGGGAAATTTTTTTCCGTTTTAAAAAGCGATTCATACCCGAATGCGAAAATATGGAACCTGCAAGGTCCGTATAGGGAAAAACACGAGCTTGCGCTATGCCTCAAAATCAAATAGAGATAATGGCACCGGCAGGTTCTTATGAATCGCTTGCGGCGGCTGTAAACGCCGGAGCAAACTCGGTTTATTTCGGTGTTGAAAATTTAAATATGAGAGCCAGAAACTCCGTAAATTTCAGTTTGGAAGACCTGGAAAAAATAACCGCAATTTGCAGAGAAAAAAACGTAAAATCCTATTTAACGCTGAACTCCGTGATTTATGATGATGAAATGGAGAGAATGCGGCAAATAGTTGATGCCGCTGTGCAAAACAAAGTGAATGCAATAGTGGCCTCAGATATGGCCGCATTGAACTACGCTCGCGAAAGAGGAGCTACGCTTCACGCCTCAACGCAGTTAAACATTTCCAATATAGAAGCGGTGAATTTTTTTTCAAAATTTTGCGATGTTATAATCACCGCTAGGGAACTCACAATTCTTCAGGTAGCGGATATAATAAAGGAAATAGAGAAAAGGCAAATAAAAGGGCCTTCCGGCAATTTGGTGAAAATTGAAATTTTTTGCCACGGTGCTCTTTGCATGGCAATTTCGGGCAAATGCTATTTGAGCCTGCACCACTACAACCATTCCGCAAATAGAGGTGATTGCTTTCAAATCTGCCGCCGCAGCTACCTGGCAAAGGATTTGGAAACGGACGAAGAACTCATTATAGATAACAAGTACATAATGTCCCCAAAGGATTTATGCACCATTGAATTTATAGACAAAATTATAGAAGCCGGGGTTTCGGTTCTCAAAATAGAAGGCAGGGCGCGTTCAGCGGAATATGTCAAAACCACAGTCGAGTGTTATAGGCAAGCCGCAGACGATTATTTTAACGGAACTTGGAGCGAGCAAAAAGCAAAAATTTTGAAGGAAAAACTGGCAACGGTTTTCAACAGGGGTTTTTGGGATGGCTATTACCTGGGGCAGAGGCTTGGCGAATGGTCTGATGTTCACGGAACAAAAGCCGCCAGAACAAAGGTTTATCTGGGCAAGGTTACGAACTATTTTTCAAAAATAAAGGTTGCCGAGGTGATATTTGAAACAGGAGAAGAACTCTTTGTAGGTGAAGACGTGCTGATAATAGGACCTACCACCGGAGTAGTGGAACAAAAAACGGAAGAACTCAGAGAAAATAGAGGACGTGTTCCCAAAGTTCAAAAGACAAGTTTGTTTTCAATGCCGGTCAAGAGCTTAGTCAGAAGAGGCGATAAAGTGTACAAACTCAACTAGCTTCACTGATAGGCATGGCGCAATTTCCCTGAAATTCCGCATTTTCGTTTATCACAATTTGGCGGGTTTTTATGTCGCCTATAAAGCAAGAACGGCTTTCCAGTATCATTAAGCCGTCGCATTCTATGTTGCCGTGTATTCTGCCGGCAATGGTTGCGGAGCTAGCTTTTATTTCGCCCTTTATTTTGCCGGATTGCTCAACTATCAAGGCACCCTTTGTGTCTATTGTGCCTGTGACAAAGCCCGCAATGCGAATGTCGTTATCTAGCCTTATATCACCCTCTATAACCGTAGAGGAACTCAAGTGAGTAAGCTCGCCACTAGATTTATTTGCCATGTAAAACCTCTAAAAATTCAAAGTTGAAGGAAATATAGAAAACTACGCTTTCGCTGAATAAAAATAAAATGCGCCGGGCGGAACACCGCCGTCAAAAGCCGCCGACAGCTTCTCTGCCATGGGCTTTGTTATAGCACGCCGGTTGTTCTCAATGGCGGAGATGTTCTGGACGGGAAGGTTCATGCGCTCCGCAAGCTCTGCCTGCGAAATATTGAACATATCCCGGCATATCCTCACCGTTTCGCCCGGCGTGGTCTGCTCGCTCACGCTTTTGTACCAGCCGCTCTCGAAAACATTGACGGAATCTTCGCCGCCGGCTTCCTTCTCTACAGAAACCGGGCCAAAGGTTTTGCGCAGAAAGCACAGGAGGACACCCGGTATTTCCGGTGCCCTGATTTCAATACGGGGCGTTTTCACGACTGCCAACATAATACACCTCTATGGTTAAACCCTTCTGCGTCTCCTCCCAGCAAGCCACCCATTTGTAAGAAAGGTGGCAATGGTGCTTTGTCTCGCCGAGCTTTGAGTAGTTCTGCCATGCTGGCTGAACCGGCCCACTGGCTTCCAGAGCAAGCATCAGCAGCCTGAGTTTTTTCTGTTCAAGCACAGGCATTTTGGCTACGGACTTTAGCATCTTTTTACGGATGTTGACGTTGAACATGATATAAATATAACTAATTTTTGGTTAAATGTCAAGAAAAAAATGCGTTAAATGAAAATCTGTCCTTGACACAACGCACAAAGACGGGACTTATTGGAGTGCATTCCTGCAAATTAATCGCTGTCCCGGACGCAACGAACTGAGGACAAGTACTCCTTATTGTAGTTGCCCCAGCGGGCATCCTCGAAGTTGTAGCTCATGTACCTGCTTTGAGCGACGCCGCTGTACGTGTCCGTGGCACTCCACCAGTAGCCTGAGCCGCCGACATCGACGAAGGAGCCATTGGAGTAGGCGCGGCCACCCGGAAGGGCGGAAAAGCCGTATGTATCCTCGCCATTGCCGCCATCTTTCCAGCCGCTCGTTGCTTTTAGCATCTTTCCCTCAGCACTAACACCGCCGATATAATCCGTCATCACTTCCCACTCTGCTCGGCTTGGCAAATGCCAGCCATCAGGACAAACTCCCTGAATTCCGCTAGGAACAGCGGTTGAACTCGCTGAATTGTTCATTGCCGTCGCCCAATCGTAAAGCCTGCCGTAAGTGTCGCAATTAGCATTGTCATTATCGTCCCAATTGGTTGAACCGCTTGTCGGATAACAACGACTGGCACCACCGGGGGTTCTGTAATTCAAATTCTCCGCCATCCAGGTTTGGGTGCCTATAACCACGCTCTTGTAAGTTTTACCGTCACGGTTGTCAATAAAGTTAATATACGGTATATTTGGGTTAAAGTGGTTATCGCCACCGCCGCTGGACGAAGACCCGCCGCCAACGCTCGGCAAATAGCAATCCTGTGAAGGGATGCCGTTTCTGCGGTCGCATGGGTTGTCAAGCTCGACCGACGTGCAGGAAAGCAGCGCAACGGCAAACAACAAGGCGAGCAATCGTTTTCTCAAAACCATATATGAACTCCTATTTAAATCAGTTGCACCGCTTGCTACGCTAGCGGCGGCACTCCGCGCTCAGTCCCGGAGGCAACGAACAGAGAACAAGAAGGACTTACTGAGGCTGCCCTTGTACACATAGCTGTAGATGTAGCTCATGTACCGGTACCAAGCGTCGTTGCTATTGTACTCACTGGCACTCCACCAGTAGCCGACGTTGCCGACATAGTAGAAATAGCCATTCGAGTTGACGAAGCCACCCGGCAGAGCCGAAAAACCGTAATCGTCCGTACCATTGCCTGATACTCCCTGATAATCATTCCAATCGCTCGTTGCCTTCAATTTAGTTCCCGCATCATCGCAACTGCCTGTAGCGGAGCAGTCCGGATTGATGGATTGCATCAAAGCACCCCACTCCGCATCGCTTGGCAAATGCCAGCCTTCGGGGCAAACGCCACGAATTCCGCTAGGAATGGCATCTGAACTTGCTGAATTGTTCATTGCCGTTGCCCAATCGTAAAGCCTGCCGTAAGTGTCGCAATTAGCATTGTCATTATCGCTAGAATTGGTATTACCGCTTGTCGGATAACAACGACTGGCACCACCGGGAATTCTGTAATTCAAATTCTCCGCCATCCAGGTTTGGGTGCCTATAACCACGCTCTTGTAAGTTTTACCGTCACGGTCGTCAATAAAGTTAATATACGGTATATTCGTGCTAGACGATGAGCCGCCGCCAACGCTCGGCAAATAGCAATCCGGTGAAGGGGTGCCGTTTCTGCGGTCGCACGGGTTGTCAAGCTCTAACGACGTGCAGGAATGCAGCACAACGGCAAACAACAAGGCGAATAACTGTTTTCTCAAAACCATATATGAACTCCCATTTGAGTTAATCTTGGACGCAACGAACAGAGCACAGGCGATTCGTCTTTTCGATAGTGTTCCAGTAGGCCTCCCCGGTGTTGGAGCCCATGACCCTGATTTTGACGAGGTCACTGCTGTGTTCCTCTTCACTGGTAATATGCCAAAAGCCGTTGGTCTCGGCAGTTTCGAAGAGGCCCCCCATCACGAGATTATCGCCGTAACCACCCGGGAGGGCGGAAAAGCCGTATGTGTCCTCGCTACCGACATCATCTTTCCAGCCGCTCGCCGCTTTCAGCATCTTTCCCTCAACGCTAAAACCGCCGACATCAGAAGGCACCATCACTCTCCACTCCGCTTCGCTTGGCAAATGCCAACCTGCGGGGCAAACGCCGCGAACTCCGCTAGGAACATCGGTTGAGCTTGCTGAATTGTTCATTGCCGTTACCCAATTGTAAAGCCGACCGTATTTTGAGCAATTGGCTTCTACTTCTTCTTCGGATAATGTTTTTAAAACAGGATAACCGTCTTCATCAAAACCTAGTAAAACTATACCGCCTTCGCCGTAACATTTGCTGCCTTCCGCTTCGTAATTCAAATTCTCAGCCATCCAGGTTTGGGTGGTTGTGAACTGGCCAATAGTCACATACACATATTTTTTGCCGTCTCGCTCATCGCAAAACTGCTTTTTCATTTTGCCGTAATGTTCTCTTTCAGTCCCATTCACAAAACCCGCACATAAGTCAACGCTGGACGAGGAACCGCCGCCTGCACTAGATGAAGAACTACCACCGCCGCTGGACGAGGAACCGCCGCCTGCACTAGATGAAGAACCACCACCGCCGCTGGACGAAGAACCGCCGCTAACGCTCGGCAAATAGCAATCCGGTGAAGGGGTGCCGTTTCTGCGGTCGCATGGGTTGTCAAGCTCTAACGACGTGCAGGAAAGCAACGCAACGGCAAACAACAAGGCGAATAACTGTTTTCTCAAAACCATATATGAACTCCTAGTCTTGAACGCAACGCACAGAAAACAAGCTACCATCGTGAGGCATGTTTCTGCCAGGCAGGAGGGTGCCGCTCTTTTCCACATTGTCGATGTAGTTCATGCTTATCATGTAGGCGGCGTTCTCATCGTACTGCGAGAAAAACGTCGTGGAAGTCCACCAATAGCCGTGGGTTATGTAATTGGCACAATCGCCCGTCCCGCTGCTGCAATGGCCGCCTGGCAGAGCCGAAAAGCCGTACGTGTCTTGGCCAGTATTGTGATACCAGCCTGTTGCTGACTTCAACGCTGCGCCATCAGCTTTTTCTAATAACGCACCCCACTCCATTTCACTTGGCAAATGCCAGCCTGCGGGGCAAATGCCACGAACTCCGCTAGGAACTGCGTTTGAACTTTCTGCTCCAAGAGCCGTGTTCCCAATGTAAAGCCTGCCGTAGGTGGCGCAGTTTGTAGCGATGCTGTCTGCTGAAACTCCAGCAACGCCTTCTGCGTAGCACTTACTGCCTGGGGTATTGTAATTCAAATTCTCCGCCATCCAAGTTTGCTCGCCAATATTCACATACACATATTTTTTGCCGTCTCTTTGGTCGCAGAATTGAGGTTTATCCATTCCGTAATGGTCTTCTCTTATAGTCCCATTTACAAAACCTGTGCATAAATCGCTGGGCTCTTCGCTGGACGAAGAACTACTGCCAACGCTGGACGAGGAACTACCGCCAACGCTGGACGAAGAGCCGCCGCCAACGCTCTGCAAATAGCACTCCTGCGAAGGGGTGCTGTTGTTTCTGCGGTCGCACGGGTTGTCAAGCTCGACCGACGTGCAGGAATGCAGCGCAACGGCAAACAACAAGGCGAATAACTGTTTTCTCAAAACCATATATGAACACCTATTCCTGCGGCGAGCAACGCCCCGCCCGCTATGTAAAATATGTTGCGCCTTGTCGCGGTGCTTTCAACCTTCTCGCCCGCGCCTTCCAATGCGTCCGGGTCTTTCAAATCCGAATATTTTTTATGAAGCTTGTCAGCCTCGCTGTTCTGCCACAAGCCAATGCCGATAGCTGCCGCTCCCAGAACGTCAAGACCTATGGCAACCCATATCGCACTGTTGCCGCTCTTCTCCGCGCCGGAAATCTGAGGGTCTATATTTTTCTTTGGGGTGTAGCCGGGGCCTTTTTCTATCTTGGCAAACAATGCCGGCGCCTCCTGCCTGATTGTTCCGAGCAAGCCCATTATATTTTCACTTTCAGTGACAAAGCTGCCGAGCATATTGCCGCTTGTGGATTCGTAAAGCTCAACGGTAAGCGTAAGCATCTTTCCGAACTTTCCAATGCCGCTCTGCGTGACATACTCCGCGCCAATCGCCCTGCCTATATCAACAGCGCAGCCTTCGGCGAGGCATCTCGCGTCTTCTTCGTCGGGCGGCAGAAGCTGGATTATGTTGTCTCGGGTTAGAATGGTGTAACCATCAGGCAGAGATGCCCTCGCCCTTGTCCGAAGCTCGTCCGTCAAGTGGCGGAACTCCGAAATCTCCATTTCTATATCGTCCCGGCTGGGAGTCACCTCCAAGACAGCCAGGATTTTGGCAGCGTTTGCCGTCATGGCAAAGAAAAGCAGGGCGTGAATTATTGTGGTGACAGCGTTGGTTTTCATCGCTTATACTCCTTGTTGAGGGTTGGGGCAGAAAGAATGGTTCAGAAAATAAATAAATGGCGTTTTTAG
>LIUH01000188.1:0-3936 GCA_001462225.1 Fibrobacteria bacterium GUT31
TAAGTAATGATTAACTCAATGTTTGGGTATAAGGTATGGGAAAACCGCCCCCCCTTTCCCCAAAGAGGGGGCGGTTTATTTATCAATAGCTCTACTTTTGCGCTTCACAATTTGGGTGCAACAGAGGAGCGTGACTGTTTGTTAATCTTAAATCTTGGGCGGTCCAATTGCCGGCGCTTGGAACAAATACGTAGTATCCGCCATCTGCGCTTTCTACTTCGGCCGTTGTTAAAGCAGCAGCGCATGTAGGTTGTCCCCAACCGGTATTTCCGCATTTTCCATCATTTCCTATAGATGTTCCATTAACAGTAACGTTGCTTGTATTTCCGATTTTCTCGATAGTAGTAGCAAAGAAGCATTTGCTGCCACCATCGCTACCTATACCCGGATCACTGGTTACATTCGCGGTTTTTATATTCGCAAGAGTAATGCCATCGCACCAGCTTGTCAAATACTCGCACATTGCATCCGGGTCTTTAACCGTTATATTTGAGCAAGTTATTGTCGGAGTCACAGCATTGCCTGCACAGGTTGCGCCAATAGTTATCCCCGTCATTGTTTGCTCGGTAGTTTGGTTCCACGCATCAACCGTCAAACCCGCAGACACATTCTCTCTCTGGTCGCCGTTCACCGAGAAATAAGGTCCTATGCAAGTTCTGCCATACGGATTTAGTATGGTCGGAGCAGCTGTGACTCTTGCGCTCACACCTCCGCCGAAGGTATTGTTTTTTGTATCCCACGTGCAACTTCCGCTCAAACTCGGATTTGGAACTACTGACGCGGCGGCAGTTTGCGCTGGGAACACTGGTTGCCCTGAAAGGCTGCATTTTGCTGTCACAGTTATATTGGTTACTGCTGCACCTGCGGTTACCGTGGTCCCGGTCCAAGACTTTACATATTCAATCTCGCCGCAATACTCCACGTACTCCGCATCCTCATCTTCAAAAGCTAAGTACTGATTATATTCCGGCGTATCCCCTCCAAAGAAAGCATTGCCTGTCACACCGGGCACTGTACGAGCGTTGCTAAACGCCAAAGTACCGGTTACACGAGCTGTGGGGGCTTTGGAAATTGTCAAAGCAGTGCAGTCCTGGTCCCGAGTTCCTGTTGGCTTGCCGCCACCGCTGCAGGATACACGGCCCTTGACCGTAAATGAGGCCGAATTCCCAGAAGGTTCATCTGGGAATTTAATTGCCCTTAGAGACGGAGAGGGAGCGGGATATATTGTCTCTCCGAACTTTACCAGTTTGGGGAAGGTAAATACATATCTCTCGTACTCCGCACCGGCTAGGGTTAAAACAGGAAGCCATACTTCCTTGGAACACGTAACACCTTCCACATCGTCTGCCGGATTCAAAGTTATGTTTACCGAACCGGTCTTGCCGGTAACAATCTCGGCTTTATCCCACGCACAAGTGAAAGAAGAAACCGAATATGCGTTAGGATCCACGCTTGAACTGCTGGATTGACCGGCGCTACTGGATTGAGCAGCACTGCTGGACTGGCCGCCGCTGCTGGATTGACCTGTGCTGCTGGACTGGCCACCGCTGCTGGATTGCTCGCCGCCGCTGCTGGACTCACCGCTACCGCTGCTGGACTCAAAATCACTGCTGCTGCTGGGTTCAACGCTGTTGCTGCTTCTGTAAAGAGGTGCACACTCATCCTTACCCTTGTTTGCCTCTTTGAAACAATCATCTATGAAACCCGGCGACTCACCCTGACCAATGAGATTAATATTGGCCTTATCTATATCCGAAGAACCGTCGGAAAGATCAACAATCTCTCCTTCGCCGCACGATGCCAAAATTGCAAAAACCGCAATCATTGCTAGGAAAGCCAAATAACATTTATACTTCTTCATGAAACCCTCGCAGGCTGAATACTTATCCCTATAAATATATATTTTTTTTACAAAGAAAAGAGAGAAAATATGCTAAAAGAGCATATTTCCCCCTTTTTTTGTGATATTTGCAACCTTTTTTGCAAAATCACGGACAATAAAGCTCCACACTCGCAGGAGTGCAACCGGTATATTTTATCTTTACCGGGGTATTTACCTCTACTGTGCCTATATTGGGACTAGAACCACTGACATTTTTAAGAACATCATCTAAATAATATTGACATGTCTGATTAGGGTCTTGCCTGACATTACAAGTACCGGCACCGTAACGCATCAATATATATTCCGTGTCCTTTTCAATAGACTCCCTAACACCACCGCTTTGACCGCAATGGTCTTTGCAAATAGTGACCGCTCTCCTTGGAGTGCCGGGGTTGCATTCAGGCGTTCCCTTCGTTACACCAAACTTTTTATCGCTGTCTATACCCGTATTCGGAGGCAACCATAAATAATAACCGCCATCTTTTGTCGGATAACTAGCGAGGTTGACGGTAGCATTTTCATTAGTGGAATTATAATCTTGTCCATTTATCTTCCAAAGCCCGACACCTAATGTTGTAATGTTTTTAACAAAAACACAGGCATTCTGTAGAGAAGATGTACGTGTGAAATCTTTCTTAACAGCAGCAAAGGGCCAGCCTCTTTCTACTGAGCCGTCCGGGCTGCACCATGTCCATTCGTATTCGCAATCACCTGTCTCCAGTTCAGGGGGAACATTGAGATTATCGTAAAGTAATGGCGAGCAATCTTTTGTCAGGTCGCCATCACTGTATATGCCGCAGTTTGAACTTGCGGAAAATCCTCCTATAGACCCACCGGGGTTAGCAGCCGCAATCTCCGGTGTAACTTCTAAGGGCAAAGTATAACCGGGACGGGAGTAAACAACAGCAGTGCAACGTCCATAGTTACGCTCTATGCTTACGCCTCCTAAATTCGCTGACCCTATGCCGATGTCAACGCCCGGTGGAGTCCAAACGCAATTTCCCGTTAAGGTTGGATTCGGCACAACAATTGCGGTAGCTGTTTGCAATACTTGTTTTGAATCATGGCATGTTGCTTTCACATATATGGAATCTACTGCTGCCTGCGCAGTTACCGTGGGTGAATTCTGGGGCCAGGTGGACGGAGATTTAGAAGATTTTACATATTCAATATCACCGCAGTACTCCGCACCGTCATCGTCAACCAAAACAAGGTCTTCATTCCATGCCGGCGTATCCCCTCCAAAGAAAGCATTGCCTGTCACACCGGGCACTGTACGGCCGTTGCTAAACGCCAACGTGCCGGTTACATGAGCCGTGGGGGCTTTGGAAATTGTCAAAGCAGTGCAGTCCACGTCCCTGATTCCTGTTGGCTTGCCGCCACCACTGCAAGCTACACGACCCTTGACCGTAGTAAATGAGGCCGAATTCCCGGATGGCTCATCTGGGAATTTAATTGGCCTTATAGCCGCAGAGGGAGCGGAGTATATTGTCGCTCCGAATTGCACTTGAATGGGGAAAGAGCTAAATATATATCGATCGTATTCTGTACCGGATACAGTTAAAATAGAATGCCATACTTCCTTGGAACACGTAACACCTTCCACATCGTCTGCCGGATTCAAAGTTATGTTTACCGAACCACTCTTGCCGGTAACAATCTCTGCTTTATCCCACGCACAGGTGAACGAGCTAACCGAATACGCGTTAGGATCCACGCTTGAACTGCTGGAAGGGGTTGCGCTGCTGGATTGACCTGCGCTGCTGGACTGGCCGGCACTGCTGGATTGACCTGTGCTGCTGGACTGGCCACCGCTGCTGGATTGCTCGCCGCCGCTGCTGGACTCACCGCTACCGCTGCTGGGCTCAAAATCACTGCTGCTGCTGGGTTCAACGCTGTTGCTGCTTCTGTAAAGAGGTGCACACTCCGGCTTATCCTTGTGTGTATTGAAACAGGCATCTATGAAACCCGGCGACCCACCCTGACCAATGAGATTAACATTGGCCTCATTTATATCCGAAGAACCATCGGAAAGATCAACAATCTCTCCT
>LIUH01000188.1:4026-10660 GCA_001462225.1 Fibrobacteria bacterium GUT31
TCGGAAAGATCAACAATCTCTCCTTCGCCGCACGATGCCAAAATTGCAAAAACCGCAATCATTGCTAGGAAAGCCAAATAACATTTATACTTCTTCATGAAACCCTCGCAGGCTAAATACTTATCCCTTTAAATATATAATTTTTTTACGAAAAAATGACAAAATTGATATTTACGGGATGCCGATTAGGCCTTGAATGTTCAAAAAAATGTGATTTTTGCCGGAATACACCACGTTTTGCCCCAATATAAAATCAAAAACCTGCGTTTTTATGCGAATTTTCGGCTCCGCGAAAAACCTGCCCGCCTCTAGCTCCGACCAGGGATTTTTTTCCCCGTCTTTCGCAAAACCGCCGGTTAGGAAGATGCCGCTACCTTGCCAATGCAAAGAAAGCCCGGCAAATGCAAGCCCGTACTTATGCGAAGCATTATCTGGGGTTTGCCAGCTCTCTTGAAAAATGCCCATTCCCATAGCAAACCTGTAACGGTTTTCCAAAGCCGGGTCGTAAAGCTCATCTCCGTGATAATGGCTGTATCCGTAAAGATCATCCGGCAAATCTATTCCGCCGTTTTCCTTTCTGCGAAAATTAAACCCGAATTCCGAACCGGCGCTAACGGAAACATATTTTGAAAGCGGATGAGCTATGCCCAGCTTGCCTTGAGTGGAAGCGTAAAGAGGTGCGCTTTGCGCGAAAGTGCTAATCGAAACCCCCCTAAAACCACCCGAAAGCTCCGCCATAAAACCATCGCTTGAAAACCATCTATCGTAATCCTCGCTTTGCCATAGCCATTTTGCATAAGGGAACATGGAGAGTACGGTAACAGTCTCGTATGTAGTGTCTGTAGGAATCTGAATCATTTCCTTATTCTCAAAATCAAATTCGTAATCGTAAGCGATTTTAGCGGCGGCACCGCTTGTAATTCTCCTGCGTTCAATCTCAACGGCTATTTGCAAACGCCGCTTTTCAACCCCTAAAACCGCGCCGCTTCCCCTTTCCTTTAATAATCTGGCCTCTTGGTAAATGCTTTTCTGAAAATAGGAAGTAGGCTCGTATTCAAAAACTTTCGGTCTTATAAAAAAGTCGCCATCCCTCATAAAAAACCGCTCAAAACGCAAATTGAACTCCGCACCTCTAGCTCCTTGCCCGTAAAAAGCGATTAAATCCCAATTGTAGCCAAACTGATTTACAAAGCGAAAATTCACATTCGCCCCTGCGTTGGCACCCAAAAGCGTTCCCCCGAAACCGAACAGCGATAGCGACAACTGCGGGTTGCTCTCCGCATTTATCTGCAAAAAAGAACCCGTATCCAAAACCAGCTTTACCTCCCGGTAAGAGCCGTCTTTTTGCAGGGCTTCTAAAAAATTGCGAACCGATTGAAGACCCGTATCGCGCGGATTCCAAAAACTCTCCAAATGCCCTTGTATCTCGGCAGAGACGCTGTCAAAAACGGGGTGGTATAGGAATCTGGGGGGAGGGGGAGAGTTGAGAGTTGAGAGTTGAGAATTAGGAGTTGAGAGTTGAGAGTTGAGAGTTGAGAGTTGGGAGCGGTGGGTTTGTACTGCTCTTACGCCGGCTTCAAAGAGGGAGTCGGGGTTGGGTTTTGAGTGCGAGCGCAAAATCAGCAAAGCGGAATCTTGGCTCCATAGCTTTTGCTGATGGCGCTGGGCTGCCGAGCCGTTTGTATCGCGCAGAGCAATAGACGTGGACAAAATACCTCTTGCAGAGCCGTGCTGCCCGGGGAACGGATAATTATCCGCCTTGTTCACTTCCCTAAAAGGGATTCTTGAACCCGGCTCCGAGCGCCAAAGAGCCTCTTGAACCATCAAATCAAAAAAAATCTGCCCAAAGTAAGGTTTTCCGCTTATGCTCTCCAAAATCGGATTGCCGTTTTCCTCGCTTTTGATAAGCAATTTCTTCTCCCACAAAACGGATTTCAAAGGCTGTTTTGCTCGCGGCAGCGAGTCCCAAGATTCAATAAGCTCCCCTATTTGCTTTGAACTCCACCCCGCGCTCCACAAAGCCCCGACAAAAGCCCCCCAATCACTGCCGACAACGGTATCTATGGGTATTTGCAGCCTCTCTATTTCGCTCAAAACTCCCAGGTGGTATTGGATGGAGGGATAGTCGCCGGAAATGTATAGATTAGGGTATGGGGTATCGTTTGCAAATATGGTATTTGCGCAAATTAACAATACTAAAAATAAGGATTTTTTTTTGAACATTAAATAAAATGTAGTAAACATTGAGTTAACCATTACTCAAAAAACCCTTGACATTGCGCTAAAATTTTTCTATATTTGTTTTTATGAAAGAAGGAATCCATCCGGAATATCGTAAAACCGTGTTTATAGATGCTAACACGGGCAGGGAATTTATAACTCGCAGCACAAAGGTCGCTAATGAAAAACGCACCATAAACGGCGAAGAATATCAGGTTATCTCTTTGGAAATAACCTCCGATACCCATCCGTTTTGGACAGGTAAAATGCACCATTTGGATACCGCCGGCCGCATAGATCGCTTTAACAAGCGTTTTGGGGGGCAAATAGTAGGCGCAAAACGCAAAACCGCCCGCAAGGCCATAGTTACAACGGAAGAGAGTGAGGAGGTTTAGTTTTCTATCTTATACGTACTCAAGCGGGAATAGCTCAGTTGGTAGAGCATAACCTTGCCAAGGTTAGGGTCGGGGGTTCGAGTCTCCTTTCCCGCTTTTGAAAAAAACCTCATTTTTCAGCAGCGATTTGCAAAGAAAAATCAAAAAAGCTCTCTCTAGGTTTTGGCAAGAGAGATTTATATCCTTAAAAGACGAAGACTCCCCCACTGCAAAAGATTTTTTGCTGAAAAATCCGTTCTTCTTAAATTCTGAGCATTTTGTTGAAAGCGAGCCTTTTCCCAAAACAAACCCCGCTTTGCTAAATGAAGCCCTTGAACTAGCGGGTTTTCCCGAGCAAATACTCACGCAAAAACTGATAAGCCTCTCCAACGGCGAACTCCGCAGGCTAATGCTGGCTCGCAACTATATGGAAGAACCCGATTTATGGATTTTAGACGACCCTTTTGGCGGCATGGATCCGGCATACAGGAATTTTTTAGCGGAAAGGATAGATTTATTTCGGGAAAGGGGTGTTGATATGCAGGTGAATTTGGTGGCGGGGCAAAATTGTTGTAGAGGCAAGGCATGCCTTGCCTCTACAACAACCCCAATTTTGTCCGGCGAAATTATTTTTTCCCTAAAAAACCTGTGCGTTTCCTTTGGTTCAAAAAAAATCATTGAAAATTTGAATTGGGAGGTGCGCAAGGGGCAGCATTGGGCGATTACGGGACCTAATGGCAGCGGAAAAAGCACTTTGCTCGGTATTTTGAGCGGCGACCACCCTCAGATTTACAGAAACGATTTGATGCTTTTGGGGCAAAATGTCAAAGATGGGTTTTCCGTTAGCGAACATAAGGAAAAATTAGGGCTTTTTTCGCCGGAAATGGCTTTGCAAACACCGCGCAAAATAACAACCCTTGAAGTGCTGCTGGAGAATTTTCCGCAACCCGTTTTGGCCGAGGAAAAAAAACGCGCCATTGTGCTGCTCACCCATCTGGGGCTGGGCGGCGAATTGAACAAATTTTTAAAGGATTTGAGCGAAGAACATTTAAAGCTAGCTCTTATAGCAAGGGCTAGCTCAAAAAATCCGCAGATTTTAATCCTAGACGAGCCGACCCAGAGCATGAGCAGCCCGTCAAGGGAAAAATTATTCTCGCTTCTGGACAAAATCTCCGAAAAAACAACGCTGATTTTCACAACGCACTACCCGGGCGAATGGCCGAGCTGCATTACGGATGTGCTGCGGCTGCATTTACTATATTAGCCCTCAGGAGAAAATATGTTGGAATCAGACATTAAAAAATTTAGAGAAGAGTTGGATTTTAAATTCAACAATGCGCAAGATTTAGAGCTTCAGTGGGAAGCTAAAGCTTATTTAGATTGCTTAAATATGCTGGATAAGGTTCTTAAAAAGAACCAGTTGTTAAATTAATTTTCCAGTTTGCTCTGCGCATCAGCCAAATGCAAGGCATCTATAATCTCTTGTAGGTCGCCGGCTACCACTTTATCCAAATTGTAAAGCGTTAAGCCTATGCGGTGGTCTGTTACCCTGTTTTGCGGAAAATTGTAAGTGCGAATTTTATCGCTACGGTCGCCGGTGCCAACTAGACTTTTTCTGTTTGCCGCTTCTTTCTTTTGCTTTTCCGCAATGGCATGGTCTAACAAACGAGAACGCAAGAGTTCCAAGGCTTTTGAACGATTTTGAATTTGGCTGCGCTCTGTTTGGCAAGCCACCACAACGCCGCTTGGAATGTGCGTTATGCGAACAGCGGAATCGGTTTTATTGACATACTGGCCGCCGGCACCGCTTGCCCTGTAAACATCAACCTTTAAATCTTCGGTGCGAAT
The DNA here is from genome assembly GCA_001462225.1 of Fibrobacteria bacterium GUT31. Taxonomy (GTDB): domain Bacteria; phylum Fibrobacterota; class Fibrobacteria; order Fibrobacterales; family Fibrobacteraceae; genus Fibrimonas. The sequence continues at coordinate 8,469 of LIUH01000188.1, forward strand.
TTCAACATCAACATCTTCCGCCTCCGGCATAATTGCAACCGTTGCCGCAGATGTATGCACACGCCCTTGGGATTCCGTTTCCGGCACACGCTGCACCCTGTGCGCACCGCTTTCAAATTTCAACACACCGTAGGCATCGACTCCGCTTACAAAAAGGCAGATCTCTTTGAAGCCGCCAACCGTTCCCTCGCTGATATCCGTTATCTCAACCTTGAACCCCTTGCTCTCCAAGTATGCTCTGTACATTCTAAACAAATCGCCGGCGAAAAGAGAAGATTCATCGCCGCCGGTTCCGGCTCTTATTTCCAAAATGGCATTGCGGTTGTCAAAGGGTTCCGGCGGAACCATCAGAATTTGCAGATTGCTCTCCATGCTTTCAATTTTTTTTTCCAATGGCCCGATTTCCGCCTTGGCAGCCTGCGCCAGTTCCGCATCGCTATCGCCAAGTGCTTTTTTCCATTCTTTTAGATCATCGCAAAGCCGCATATACTCGGAACCAACGCTGTAGGTTTTTTCCAAGGCCTTAAAACTTTTGTGCAGTTTTGCGAATTTCTCCGGTTCGGCAGCGATTTCAGGCCTTGAAAGCTCTTGCTCCAACTCTTCGTACCGTTCTAAAAATTTCCGAACTTTCTCTTGCATTTTTTTTAATATAGAAATTTCTACATTAACTCCTAATGCAAAAAGAAGACGATCCCGGCAAAGTTCAGTTAAAAACAATCCTGAAAGGAAACGCTGCGCAGGCGGTTATGCCTGCCGCTATGTCCGGTTTTAAGGTAGCGGATTTTCAATTGAACCCGGCGGCAAGAGACACGGCAGAGGAACGCCTCAAAAGCGAAGTTTCGACTTTGAATTCGCAAATTGCCACTCTGCACGGCGAAATTACAAATCTGAAAACGAAAGCGGAGCAGGATGCAAAAGCCGCACACGATAAGGGAGTTCAAGAGGGCAAGGCTTTGGGCATAGCAGAGGGCGGAAAAAAAGCTGAAGAAAAATGGGATGCAAACTTAAAAGCGCTGCAAGAGAATACCGTCAAAGAACTTGAAAATTTGGCAAAACAGCAAAAAGAGAATTTCGAAAAAATCGATGCAAAAGCCTCAGAGATAGCCCTTGCAATCGCAAAAAGAATTTTCTGCGAAGAAGTTGTTCAAAACCCGCACATCATAATGCGAGTGATGAAAGAAGCGTTTGTATTTTTAGGGCAAGAAGAAAAACTCAGAGTTCGGCTGAATCCTTTGGACGTAGAATCGGCAAAAGAAACCGAAAGTTTTTGGAAACCCGCCATGAGTTCGCTGAAAGATGTTGAACTTGTAATTGACAACACCATAGAAAGAGGCGGTTGCTTGCTGGAATCCGAAAACGGCTCCTCCGTTGATATGCGCTTGCAAACAATTTTTGATTACATAGAAAAAGCGGTTAAGAAGATATATAATCAGTAATGCTCATTCCAGCCACGCTCCGGCCCAGTCGGTGTGGTCGCAATTTTTATCGCCGTTGTCCAATGTTTCCAATTCAAGAACACTCACTCCGCTAATATCAACGCTCAAAGAATCTATTTCATGAGAATTTAAGACTTTTGAACGGTAAAGATGTTTGCCGTCTCCTTTCACAACCCAAATAGCGCCGTTGCCGCAAGCAGATTCATCGTCTAAGCCTATATAGCTGTGGAATTTTTTATATGCTCCGTTCAAGTTCCAAGTTAATTTTGAATTGGCATGGGCGCCTACTCCAAATTCAAAAATTCTCCCGTCTATTCTCATCGCCCTGTTCTCAACGGTTCTCCCCATTTTAGGTTCGCCCCAATCCTGCGAAAAATCGCCGGGTTTTGCATCTTGGAGCAAGCGGTTTTCAGCAGAGCTAATAAAAAACTGAGCTTCTTTTTTCACCGTGTCACCTTCCGGAAAAGCCGTAAGAATTGCGTAGTATATGCCGGGATTCTTCACAGAAAAACCGCGGTTGCTTTTTTCAACAGCCAAAAATTCATTGTTCAAAAAAATCCGGTAATCAGTCAAAGTATCCGGCAAGCTCCATTCAATTTCCTCTTTTTCAGGATTCCATTTTATGTTTGCACCGTAATCGGACTCCCCTCTTTTCATCCCTATTTTATAGGCTTCAAGCGGGTAGCCAAAGGGGCGAGTTGCTGAAAAAATTCTCTCTGTTCTATATTCGCCCAAAATTCTGCCTATGGTGCTTGT
>LIUH01000189.1:0-2038 GCA_001462225.1 Fibrobacteria bacterium GUT31
GGTGAACTTCCATATAATATTGAACCTCTAAAATAGGGAGCATAGTAATGTATTTATCTGTAAAAAAAGTAAAACCATTAGCTGATTATAAATTGGAACTTACCTTTGAAAACAAAGAGGTAAAAATTTTTGATGTAAAACCTTATTTGGATACAGGATTATTTAAAACATTGAAAGATGAGAAATTTTTTAAAATGGTCAAAGTATCATATGATACAATAGAATGGCCAAATCGAGTGGATTTGGACCCTGAAGTGTTATATGAAAAAAGCAAAGTAAGAAAAAAAGAGACTGTATAAAACAAGCCCGACAATCAATTTACTTCAAAATTCCGGCAGAGCAAAAAATGCGTCGCTGTTTGCATTAATCATAACTTCGCATATAGCATCAGTTGTCGTTTGCGGACAGCTTTTAGAAAAAAGCCTTGTTATGGGTTTGGTCAGTCCGTCTCAAATTGTCACCATTTATGCCAAAGTCCGTTTTTTTGTATGTTTGCCCTTTTATCAGAGTATTCCTTATTGTCATGTTTTTCCTCCTTGCTCATCAAATGAGCGGCTTGCCGTCCAACGGACGGCTTATAATGCCGCTGTTTTCTCAATTACACACAATTGTTTTCTGACACGCCGCCAATACTGCAAACATCACAGCGGTTTTTTAATTCCCCCACGTTGGCGGAGTAAAATCTTTCCTGTTATAGCCCAGTTGACTAAGCCGTTGACGGATTGCGAGGGGAAGTTTACCGCTGCCGTTGAATTGCTGATAATATGTCTCACCACGCTGATTCTCCCCTGAACCCCATGTAATTGCCGTTATACTATTAGGAATGGTAAGGCTGTGGAGTTCACCGCAATCTGTGAAAGCAACTCGTCCTATTGTTTTAATTCCGGCCGGAATGTTAGTGGTATGCAGATTGGCACACTCCCGAAAAGCCCCTATTCCAATTTCTTCAACCGTATCGGGCAGAGTTGCGTTGGTAAGGCTTGTGCATCCATAAAACGCTAAATCGCCAATGATTGTTACGCCTTTGGGGATTGTTATACTGGCAAGGCTGGTGCAACCGTCGAACGCGCTCTCGCCGATGGTTGTTACGCCTTCGGTGATTGTTACCCTGGAAAGGCTTGTACAATCTTCGAACATTGAATCGCTGATTGTTTTTACGCTTGCAGGGATGGTTGCGCTTTCAAGCCTGGTACAGCCTTCAAAGGCAGATTTTTCAATTTCCCTGACGCCCTCAGGAATAACTACGGAGGTAATAAATTTGTTTCCCTTAAAGGCGCTTGCTTCTATTCTTACCACCTGAATATTCTCAATTTTTGCCGGAATACGAACCGCTCCGCCTGAGCCAGTGTATTCATAGATGTAAATACTCTCCTCTGTAATACTGCCAACATGAACAGAGATAAGCTCGTAGGAATAATCGCCGCCCGGCCCTGATTTATGAACAGCAGCAGGCTTTTCATCGGTATCTGATATTCCGGCCTGTTGTGCCGGCTTTGAATCACTGCCGCCAAATCCATCACCAGAACTTCCGCCCCTTCCGGCAACGGAACAGATTATAATGATCGCCACCACCAGTACGATAAAAGCGCAGGCTATCTGGTTGGCGAAGGGTATAGCCTTTTCCAACAGGGGGAATTTCGCCCTTGCTCCGGTGGGGATTTTTTCCGCCATTCTTTTGAAGGGCAGTTTGTTGATACCCGTGTTGGCCTTTTCCTTGACTGCGTTAAGTTTTTCTTTTGCCTCAGCCATGTTTTTGTTAGGCAGTTTTTCAGAAGCACTTTCATTTTTTGTTTCCGGTTTGGGTTCGGATACTGTTTCCTCCACCGAAGTTCCGCAGGACACGCAGAACTTCGCGTCGTCAGCTAACTGTGTTCCACATTTCGTACAAAGAGCCATATTCACTCCTTTTGCGGTTTTTACCGCTGTAAATACTAAATTGGACTTGTGAGGGAACCCGGTTGGTTCCCTCACAAGTCCTGCATTTTTTCTGGCTAAAGCCCTACAAAAATGCGATTTTTTAAGGAAGTTGTTCAGAAAC
>LIUH01000189.1:2043-3032 GCA_001462225.1 Fibrobacteria bacterium GUT31
TTTCCGAACAACTCTATTATAGCAATAGAAAAAAAGACCTGTCATGAGTAATTTACGCACGGTTTTGAAAAAAGTACAAAAAATTATGTTAACTGATGTGAAACTTGTGTGTTGTACGCACGGTTTACAAAAGAAGAATGAAAAATTAAGAAAGAAGAAAGCAAAACAAGAGAAGAAATACAAATGAAGAAAGAATAAATGAGAGCCCAGCCTGCTCTTAGCTTTTTTATTTTTTACCTTTTCTTTCTTATTTCTTTTTACCTTTCCCTTTTTCTTTTTTATTCGTATTTTATAAGTATGAACATAGCGTTAGAAAAAAGCCGAACGTTTGCGATAAGGATATACAACCTATGCAAATATCTATGCGATCAAAAACGTGAATATGTACTTGCCAAGCAATTACTACGCTCCGGCACATCCATAGGTGCAAACCTAACCGAAGCTCAGTATTCCGTCAGCAAAAAAGAATTTCTGGTTAAAGTAACAATTTCCCTAAAAGAATGTGCCGAGACCGAATACTGGCTAGACTTGCTTAAAGAAACAAATATATTAACTCAACAAGAATATGACAATATCATAAAAGACTGCAAAGACATTTTACATATTCTCATTGCAACCGTGAAAAAACTAAAAATTAAAAAAGAAGAAAGATAACAAGGTAAAAGAGAAAAGGTAAAAGAGAAAAAAGTTAAGAGAAAGGGCTTCTTGCTTTTTTAATTTTTCTTTCTTATTTTATAATTCGTACAGTTCTTCCCGCAAAGAATACGGAAGAAAAAAGGAAGATTATAACCACGTGTTTTTATTCTTTAAGTTTATGATATTTTAACTGGCACCCTTGCGATGTCATTCTCGGCATAGTTTTCATTTTCAGGTACGCTGCTATAATAAAGTTCATCGGGGCAAATATCCTGTCCGTGCAGCCATTCAATACTTAATCCGGCAGGTTTAACAGTATTGAACAATGTTATATTTTTTAACTCGCTAAACGG
>LIUH01000189.1:3206-5821 GCA_001462225.1 Fibrobacteria bacterium GUT31
CAACCGTTTCTCATTGTTGCTGAACGTAATCAGCAGACAGTAATCAGGACGCGATTCTACATTTATAGCTTTTGGACGTATCACAAATCACCTCAATCCTTCAATTTTAATTACTTCACCGCTCTCGCTCCATGCAACCCATGCGGCGTTTAATTCATCTTCATGGAGCAGCGTCCATGCTTCCACAAGCTTTCTTTGTTTAGTCGGCAATTCGCCTTCGATGAGGTTAGCCCTGAAGTCATACACACCTTCAAATTCGGCATATTTAGCATGAAAATGAGGTATATGGTGCTTGCTGTTCAATTCTTTATAAATGTATATCAATATTCCGTAAAATTGCGATACCAGCGGCACTTGCTTTCCCTCCGTTCTCGTATTTATCTATAATTATAGCTCAAAAGAAACTTTGGGACAACATCACATATAGTGCTTGCTGTTCTCTGCTCTTTACCTGAATCTGACCACATAAATTTATGTGGTCAGAGGGTTCTCTTAATTCGAGTACGCCATTTTGCCATCCGCTCCCACGGCGACAAATCTATTGTTGCCATAGGCGATGGCCATGATGGTGGAACTTGTGTCGAATGTGCTATTTGCTACGGCTGTCCATGTTATGCCGTCAGCCGAATATGCCATTTTGCTTCCACCCCCGACGGCGACAAACTTGTTGTTGCCATAGGCGATGGCCATGATGGAACTTGTGTCGAATGTGCTGTCCGATACGGCTGTCCATGTCATGCCGTCAGCCGACGAATACGCCATTTTGCCATTATTGCTTCCAGCGACTAATTTGTTGTCGCCATAGGCAATGGCGTTGACGTCGCTTTCGTCGCTTAATCTTGCGCCGAATATGATGCGCGATACATTATTTGGCCAAATTGTGCCGTCAGCCGAGTACACAATTATACCGGAACCGTAGTTACCGTCTCGGATTATCCCCCCGGCGAAAAATTTGTTGTTGCCATAGGCAATGGTCTTGACGAAGGTTGAGTTTGCGCCGATTCCGCCGAATGTATTGCCTGTTTCGGCTTCTGTCCATGTTATGCCGTCAGCCGAATACGCCATTTTGCTTCCACTGATGGTTCTCCCGGTGGCGACAAACTTGTTGTTGCCATAGGCAATGTCGAAGGGGAAACTTGTGTCGTCGAAGGTGCTGTCCGATACGGCTGTCCATGTTAAGCTGCCACCACCGGGGTTGCTTGGGGTGGGCGGTGTAAGTGCGGTCGGAGCTTGTTGCGACGTGTTATCTGTAAAGGTAATTGTTCCTGACATATTGGTAATGGCGCCTGATGTATCTACCGTTACGGTAAATGTTCCTGTAACCCCGATTGGCTTAAGTGTCAGAGGATTCCCCGCTGCTGTTACCGTTCCCGTGCTTGTTTTCGCTGTGCCCGCCGCTGGTGTTACGGTCAGCGTATACGTGTCGCCTGCCTTCGGGCTGTAGACAGCCTTGCCTGCGGCTTTGATCTCCAGTTTATACACGACGCCGTCGGCAGTACCGTTATATGTTACTGATGTCGGATCACTTGTACCGTCGTCTTCGTCGTCGTCTCCGCAAGACGCTATTGAAAAACCGATTACCACCGCAAGGGCGATAAAGCCTAACAGTTTGAATGTCTTATTCATGTTTTACTCCTTTGACCACAATGGGGAAATATACAGATTCATTAGCGAAAATTTTAACACATTGTGAAGGTTTGTCATGAGTAATTTACGCACGGTTTCTCAAGAAATACAAAAAATTATGTTAATTGATATGAAACTTGTGCGTTGTACGCACAAGAGAAAGAAAAATTAAAAAAGAAGAAAGAAAAAAGGAAGAGCCGCTTTTCTTCGCTTTTTTACCTTTTATTTTTTCTTTCTTCTCTCTTCTTTTATAATTCAAAAAGTTCTTCACGCGAATAACAGCCAGTTTTTGTGTAAATATGCACAAGATGATTTTCCACAGTTCGCAGGCTTATCTTCAGGCGCATGGCAATTTGTTTTGCGCTCAAGTGTTGTTTTATCAAAGACACGATTTCATTTTCACGACGGGTAAGAGTGTTCAGCCCGCATTGAACCTGCAAGTTTTGCTTTTGCGTCTGTGGTTTGTTTTTTTGACTGATATAAGAGTCTCCGCAAAGCAGCGCGTCAATGGCGCTCAGTATTTCGTCTGACTGTGCGGACTTGGGGACATAAGCACGCGCCCCCATGTCCATTGCCCGTTGTATCAGGAAGGGATCTTCGTACATCGAACATACAAGTATTCCGGGAAATTCGGCTTTTCTTGCCGCGCAAATTTCTTTGAGCGCCGGAATAAATCCAAGGCCGTCTTCCTCTCCCAGTGAAATGTCAAGAATGATGACAGCAGGCAGCGGATCGAGCTTCTTCATCAGTGCGCATGCCTCTGCAAGCGTTCCGGCAGTACCGACGATCTCGAATTTACCCGTGATTTTCAGCCACGCGCCTATCCCGTTAATCGCCAGCGGATGATCGTCAATAAGGGCTATTTTGATCATTGTTTTACTCCTTTACTTTCTAGCGGGAGCCGCAAGCTGAGTACCGTGCCTTCTCCTTCGCCGTTAACGGTGCCGCCTGAGTCAATGCTCAAGGTTGCGGAAATGGCGGCGGCGCGT
>LIUH01000189.1:5918-6271 GCA_001462225.1 Fibrobacteria bacterium GUT31
CGTTCGTACATGCTCCACAAACCAAAATGACCTTCCGCTAAAAGGCGGCGGCTTGAGTCCCTGTCAGGAGGCGAAAAGCCCCTGCCGTTATCTGAAACACAGATCAAAAGGGTGTCAGGCCTTGAGCCTGATTCCTCATTGCGGACAAGCACGGATGCCTCTGTCGCCTGCGCGTGTTTTTCAATATTCGCAAGAGATTCCTGCACAATGCGAAAAGCCTGTAGCTGTGTATTTATGTCCAGCGATTCAAGGGTTAAGTTTTTCTGAATTGTTAGTTGACATTCGATTCCCGTTCTCTGCTGGAAATTAAAGCAAAGGCTTCCAAGTGAGTCCGCAAGTCCGCGCCGCTGGAA
>LIUH01000189.1:6472-6615 GCA_001462225.1 Fibrobacteria bacterium GUT31
GCCGCGAATCCGCCGCATAAGCTCCTTTTGCTCACTGACAACTTCGGCGCAAAGACGGCTGCGCTCCGCCTTGTCCTCAGTTTTGCCGATGCTGTCCGTTTGAAACGAAAGCCGCCACAAATCCTGCGCCACCGTATCGTGCA
>LIUH01000189.1:6781-12561 GCA_001462225.1 Fibrobacteria bacterium GUT31
TCACGCGCTATCCGCCCGCGCTCCTGCTCCTGCGCGATGAGTGTTTCGCGTGAAAAACTTAAAGTTTGCCGCTCCCGTTTTTCCGCCGTGTCAAGCCTTGAGTGCAGTATTCTTAGAGCAATAATAATTATGATGATAAGAATCGAAAAGAAAAAGAAGAGCTGAAAATACCGCATAAGGCTTACATTGGAAAGACTGTCGTCAATATTGCGAAGAAGGTCAATACTCGTATCGATCTCCAGCACGAGCGCGAAAACCGCATTACTGTCGCCGTCAAGAACGGCGTTTTTCAGCTTTTCAATTGCGGGAATTATTGTTTCAAAAGTCTGCATTTCCTTTAGTCTGTGTATCTGATACAGCGAGCCGACCGGAGACGCGATAAAGCGCTCTATTGTTAGGCGAAAACTTTCGATATGATCCGCATTTAATTCCCTTTTTATTTCAAGCCATTCTCCGGCGACGGAAGCGGCGGAGGGAAATGTTCTGTTCTCGCTGAACTCGCCGTTTTTCGCGCAGGCGGTTACGAATATTGCTGCGCAAATTAACAATATTTTTACTAATTGCTTTACCATTTTCCTTATAATGAGTATACTAAAACATATGAGCGGCGTTCAATCCCGGAGCACGGCGGTATGGAAGATTTTTGTTCTCTGTGTGATTTGCGCTTTTTGCAACGCGGGTTTAAGCTATCTGCTGAACACCCTGCTGAAAGTCCCACTGTACGCGGACACCATTTTTACCGTAGCGATGTGTTTTACCGCTGGGGCGCTGGCCGGAATTTTAACTGGGGCTTTGCTTTCCCCGCTGGCCTTTCTTATTGTCTGCAAATACCTGCTTGGGCTGCCGTATGAAACAAGCTGGGTAAGGAATATTTTTACCATCTGCGTACTTGCCGAAGTCGCGCTGGTCTGTTTTTACCACGCGAGAATCAAATCCCGCGAAGATGTTTTTCTCCAAAAACCTTCGCTTAATTCGTTTACCGGAGTTGCCACTCATTTACTGGTTTTAGTCGCTCTTGACTGCATCATCGTCAGCATCTGCGGCGGAACGATTGACTTTATTCTCGGCAAACTTTCCGCGCCTCTTGCCTATTCCCCGGAAGATACTTTCGAGCTTGGTCTTTTGCATAACAATGTCCCCGTATTCGCGACGGCGGTTCTTTCGCGCATACCCATTAATATTGTTGACCGCTTCTTCGCTGTCTTCGGCGGCTACGGCATTTCGCTTGCTTTCAGGAAATGGATCGGATCACCCACGACAAACGCATGAAAAGACGGCAAAGATATGGTTTACTAATATCCGGGAAGGGAAGGGATGAACAATATCATGCGATGGCTGAGCGTAGTCGAAGACCGGCGGCAGCAGAAAAAGATAAGACACCTGATGAAGGATATAATAGCGATAGTATTTTTCGCTGAACTGGCAAACGCGGATGAGTGGATAGAAATATACTATTTTGCGGTGACAAATGAGAAGTTTCTGAGAAAATACCTGGAGCTGCCTCATGGGATACCGTCGCATGACACAATACAGCGTGTATTCGCTATGGTATCTGCAGAATATTTACAGGAATTCCGCCGCCGGTGGCATGAGGTGATGTCAGGCAACGAAGGAGAGAAGATAAAAAGGATACTGTCGATAGACGGCAAGACGCAGCGTGGGAACGGGAAGGCGGAAACAAAGGCGAACCACATAGTCAGCGCCGTTGATGAGGACGGATTTTGCATAGGTGACAGGCTGACGGACGAGAAATCGAATGAAATAACCGTGATACCAGAATTATTGGACGCCGTAAACATAAAAGGGTGTATAGTTACGACGGATGCGATGGGCTGCCAGAAAGAAATCGTGCAGAAGATACGGAAAAAAGGCGCGGACTATGTGCTGGCGCTCAAAGGGAATCAGGGAACCTTGCATGAGGATGTACGGCAGTATTTTGAAGAACCGGAGCTTCTGGACAGGTGCGCGTATACGAAAGTGATAGAGAAAGCGCGCGGCGGCATAGAAACGCGGGAGTATTGGCAGAGCGATGATATATCGTGGCTTGGGCAAAAGAAGGAATGGGTGGGGTTGCAGACAATTGTGATGACCCGGAACACAGTCAGCAAAAACGGTGAAACGAAAAAAGAAGAGCGGTACTTCATCAGCAGTTTGCCGCTGGCAGTCAAAGAGGCGGCGCGGGCTGTCCGCGGGCACTGGATGGTGGAAAGCTATCATTGGCATTTGGATGTGACATTCCGTGAGGATGGGAACCATACGGCAGACAAGGCGGCGGCTTACAATTTGAACATCATAAAGAAACTGGCTATTAATACGCTTAAGCTGCTTGACGTGGGTTTTAAGAATATCAGTTTGAAGAACAAGCGTTATCTTTTGAGCATGAACTTTGAAAAGTATTTTGAAACCCTGATGGCTGTTTGAAATTGCAAGTTTTTAATGTGCAGTTTCCCATCTTTTTCCTACGGGTAAACTTTCATGCGTTTGACGTGTCGGATCACCCCGCTATAGCTGACAACTGCCGCATTATCTGTTACCATAAACACATGAAGAATTCCGGCGCTCCTCCTCTCTATCTGATAGACGCTTACGGTCTTATTTACCGCTCCTACTTTGCCTTTTTAACACATCCGCTAAGAAACAATACCGGAAAGAATGTATCGGCGCTGTTTGGATTTGCGCGCACGGTGATTTCCCTGCTTGATGACGGCGCTCCGGCAGCGGACAGCAGCGGCAAGCTTAAGGAAAAATCTGAAAAACCGCTGCGCTTTGCCGCTATTTTTGATTCGCGGACTCCCACTTTCCGGCACCAGATGTATGCCGAATACAAGGCAACCAGACAAAAAGCCCCGGAAGATCTGCACGAGCAGGTTCCGTTAGTTGAAGAATTTTTAACCGCTCTTGGTATTCAGTGTTTAAAGGTTGAAGGGTTTGAAGCTGACGATATTATTGCTACTTTAGCCGAGAAGTGCCGGCGCGAAAACCGGCAATGTTATATCCTGTCCTCCGACAAAGATCTGTTGCAGCTTGTCGGCGGCGGCATTTATGAACTGCGTCCGGCGAAAATCAACCGAAGCAGCGAAACTTCGAACTCAGGCCCATCCCTGGAACTTGTCGGCCCTGACGAAGTAAAAACCGAATGGGGCGTTGAACCCGCGAAAGTACTGGATCTGTTATCGCTAACAGGCGACACTTCCGACAATGTTCCCGGCGTAAAAGGAATAGGCGAAAAAACAGCGGTAAAACTTATGGCGCGTTATGGTTCTCTTGATGAGATTTACAAAAACATTGCTGCAATTGAAGGCGCTGTCGGAAAGAAAATTGCGGAAGGAAAAGAAAGTGCCTATTTTTCCCAGTCATTGATACGTCTGCGCAATGACGTAATTCTGCCGGTGGAAAGTATTGACGCTTTATCGGCAGAAAACCTGAATCGCAGCGCGGGAGCGGCGGTACTTATACGTGAAGGCATCCGCCAGAGCGCGAAACAGCTTGATCCGAATATAAAGCCCGCCGCTGCGCATAACACACAAAACGTTTCCGCTAAAAATACGGAAACCGGCACAGCGGCAACGGCTGAAAGTACGGCTTCCGCCGAACCGGATCAAAGTCTTCTTGGAGACGGAATCTACAAAACAATCCTTGATCTTGAAGATTTAAAATCCGTTTTGGAAAAGGCGAAAAAACAAAAACTTTTAGCCCTTGATTTTGAAACCGATTCTCTTGACGCGTGGAACTCCCGTCCAATCGGCATTTCAATTGCCGTAAAACCAAAAGAAGCTTACTATATTCCGGTTGCACCTCACGGTGTTCAAACCGATGCAAACACCGGCGTGAACAAAAATGCGCCATCCGCTTTCTGCGATCCAGGCAAAGTCCGCGCCTTATTTGTTCCGCTTCTGGCGGACAGCGAAATGACTGTCGTGGCGCATAACGCCAAATTTGACTACAAGGTAAGCCGCGGCTGGGGAATTGACCGCTGGCAATGTAAAATCTGGGATACAATGGTCGCGGCATGGCTTGCGGATACAGAACGCAGCTCCTATTCTCTGGATTCACTTGTCGCTTACACTTTTGATTGTTCACCTACAAAGTATACCGACATAGTACCGAAGGACTGTAAATTCGACGTTGTCTCTCTTGAAACCGCGACGCGCTATTCAGGTGAAGACGCGGATTTTTGCCTCAGATTGAAACATCACCTTGAACCTGTTCTGAAAAAGACAGAATCCCTTGCCCTTTTTGAAAATTTGGAAATGCCCTTGCTCCCCATCCTTGCGGAGATGGAAGGAGAAGGAATAAAAATCGAGCCAAAAGCGCTGGCGAAATACGGCAAAGAACTTGCGGCCGAGATAGATCAAATTGAAAAGAAAACATGGAAAACCGTAGGACACGAGTTTAATCTTTCTTCTACCAAACAGCTTCAGGAAGTGCTTTTTACAGAGCGGAAACTTACCCCCGGGAAAAAGACAAAGACCGGCTACTCCACAGATGCGGCAGCCCTGGAAGAACTCGCGCGTGAAGACCCCGTCCCCGCCCTTATCCTGCGCCACCGTACTCTGTCCAAGTTAAAATCAACCTATGTCGATACGTTAGCTGACATGACGGATAGTGAAGGGCGGCTGCACACCAGCTTTGTACAGACGGGAACCGCTACAGGCCGCCTTTCCAGCAGGGAACCCAACTTGCAGAACATCCCAATCCGCACCGAAGAAGGCCGCCGTATCAGGGAGGCATTTATCGCAAAGTCAGACTGTCTTCTCATTTCCGCCGACTACAGTCAAATAGAGCTGGTTATACTTGCACACCTTTGTAAAGACCAAAACCTTGTTTCCGCTTTCATGGAGAACAGGGATATTCATGCCCGAACCGCATCGCTTATTTTTGGCATTGACGAAAGCGAACTGAAAAGCGAACAGCGGCGCATAGCAAAAACGATTAATTTTGGCGTGATTTACGGCATGAGCGCCTTCCGTCTTGCCAACGAATTGAATATCAGCCGCACAGACGCTTCAAACTTTATAGCCGCTTATTTTAAAACCTATTCAGGAGTGCGGCAGTTTATAGAAGACGTTATTAAAAAGACAGAACAGTCCGGCTATGTTACCACGATATTCGGCCGCCGCCGCTACATTCCCACTATTAATTCGCGTAACAAAACAGAAAAGTCAGCCGCCGAGCGCATTGCCGTAAACACCCCCATACAGGGATCGGCGGCGGATATAGTAAAAAACGCGATGCTCAATTTAGACAGGCGGCTGAAAATCGAAAAAAGCAGGGCGAGGCTTTTGCTGCAAGTTCATGACGAGTTAATTTTTGAGTGCCCGCAGGACATTGCCGCCGAAACAGCAGCGTTGATCAAAACAGAAATGGAACAAGCGGCGTCACTAAGTGTTCTCCTGCGCGTAAGCGTAGAGACAGGAAGCTGTTGGGGTGATTTCCACTAAAAAAGCAGCCCTTTCCGAAACTTTTTCGGAAAGGGCTGTTTACTTTACTCAACCTTAAACTTTGAAACTTCCTTCACAAGGGAGTTAATCCCGTCGCGGTTCTTACCCGACAGGTCGTTTACCTGATGGACTGCGATATTGATCTGATCGGCTCCGCTTGCCATTTCGTTCATGCCCGAAGTAATCTCCTGCGTCTGTTTTTCAAGGTTATGGCTTTCATGGATAACTTCTTTCGCTCCAATAAGCATTTCCTGGGAGCTGGCTTTTACCTGGGCGGTTATGTCGTTTAACTGCCCGATGCTGTTAAGTATCTGCTTGCTTCCTTCTCCCTGTTCTTCC
>LIUH01000190.1 GCA_001462225.1 Fibrobacteria bacterium GUT31
GGGAGCATAAGAGCGGCTATTATGCACATGGCTTTGAGGATAGGTGGGAAAGCTGCCTACGAAAGCGAAAACACTGGAGAGTATGCTGGGACGGAAAATTTTATGGAATTCAGATGGGACGGTAATTTGCGAAATAATCCTCATCAATCCATTTCACTAACTCACTGTAAGCCTTGAGCATTCCCTCAAACCCCTCCGCGCTTGCACTCAAATCATATTCCGCATAATGCTGGGCAGTCGTATTCACATTGCTATGCCCCAGCATACGGCTAACCCTAATCAACTGCCAGCCCGCAGAAAGCCGCATAGTGGCACAAGTGTGCCTAAACCGGTGCAAGTTAATGTCTTTTATGCTCGTGTCCTTTTCAGCCTTTTCAAGCAATGTGCCAGACCATGCCCTAAATTCCGTGCCTCCTTTTACGCTTTTATGCCGCGTCCTGCTGTCCCGCTTGAATATATAACCTCTTTCATACAATTTCCGTATCGTAGTGCACATAGGAATATCCCTTGCTCTGTTCTGCGTTTTAGCGTCTATAACGCCGCTCACCAGTTTATCGTAAACCCTTAAAATCCCCAAGTCAATTTTAAACCAGTCTTTTGATAATTTATCCAACGCTTTCGCCTCCAATCCGGCGCAAAGAGCAAGCAGTATCATGTCATGCAAATGCCAGCCGCCTATGTTTTCCGAATGCTTCCGCAGCCATTCAAGTATAGTCTTTGTTTCGCTTATTGAAAAAGGTCTTATGGATTTTGTGTTTTGCAGTGTGGGTTTGACCCTTATACCGTCCAGCAGATACCGCTCGCGCCAGTTGTGGTATTTAACTCCAAACCGGATAATGGCAGCCATGCGGTTAAGCTCTTGGTTTACGGTGTTTGCGCTAGCAATTGCGTGATAGCGGTTGTGCAAGTTTCGCCATTCAGGGTATTTGGCAAAAGTTTCCCTTTGCGCTTTTGAATATTCATTTATTTTGATTTCATTCAGAAAAGCCAAGAGTACGCCGCATTGCCTCCTAGACCTTTCTATAGCGGTAGGGGAGTTTATTCCGGGCTGGCTGAAATCAGAAAGATAGCTTTCAAACACGGTATCGATTTTAGCTTCGGCATTTGTGAGCAGATGGCTTATTTTCAGTCCGGCGGCTTTTACCTCTGCTTTTACTTCTTTTGATGAATTCAGCCACTCCTGCGCCAGTCGCTTTATTAACGAATTGCTCGCGCTTTGCCGCTCTGCCGGAGTCATTGCCTGCATAACGCTGCTGTGAGCTGCAAGCCATTGTTTTGCAGTGGCTTGTTTCAAATCAACCAAGTACTGAATCCAACGGCCTGAAGCCGTGTCTCTGAGCCTTATGTAATTTTTATTTTTAGCTTTGATTTTATAAATCCTTGCCATAGTTGCTCCTTGAAAAAAAAGTTGACTAAGTTGACTAAAAATATAGTAAAAAATGAAATAAATAAAAAAGAATATTACGCCATTCGTTTCGTTGATTTTTTGATTTTTAGGGTGAAAAAGGAGTTTTTGAACTTGAAAAAATACCGATAGTTATCGTATTTTACCCATACCCCTTGACAATATCGGGAAAAATTGCTATATTTAATATTGAACCCGGACGATTAGCTCAGTTGGTTAGAGTATTACCTTGACATGGTAGGGGTCACAAGTTCAAATCTTGTATCGTCCACTAACAGCGAAGAGAAATGGAAAGCAATAGAATTTGTTTAGAGCAGGGTATGCTGCGTATAATAAGGGATTTTAGCCTTGTTTTGAGCAGCCAAAATATAAGACATATCGTTTTGCAAAATGAGCTGGGACCTTGGGAAATCCTTGTCTGGGAAGAGGATTTCTTTACGGCTCAAACTCAAATTTCCCTTTACAAACAAGAAAATCCGGACTGGGAAAATGATAAAATAATTTTGCCGATGCTGAGGCCAAGTGCGCAACCCCTTTGGTTTTTGCTGATTCCTGTGGTTTGCACATTGTTTCAATTTTCAAATTACGGAATAGATGATTTTGGAATAGCGAATGCGAGCAGGATTTTGAAAGGGGAGTGGTGGAGGCTTTTCACAGCTCAAACGCTTCATGCGAACAATTATCATTTGGCTTCAAATTTGCTCTCCGGTTTTTTTGTGTTTTCACTAATATCCTTTAAAATACCGCTTTCCCGCATAGCTCCCTTTATTGTTCTGGCTGCTGCCCTTGCAAATCTGGAAACCGCATTTATTATGAAGGATTATCTCTCGCTTGGATTTTCCTCAACTGTATTTGCCGGTCTGGGTACCCTTGCTACACTCGAAGTTAGGGTTTTGAAAAAAGAGAATTTATATAGGCGTTTGGTTCCTTGGTTTGCGGCATTTTTGCTAGCCGTATTTTTGGGTGTGGGCGATGAAACCAGCAAAATAGATATTTTCGGGCATTTCTTCGGTTTGATAATGGGCGCGATAGCCGGTTTTGCCCCGCCTAAGAAATGGATACGCTGGGGCGAGCCACTTGGCAAATTTGATGTTTTTGCAGTATTTGCATTATATGTATTTTTTGCTGTGGCATGGCTTTTAGCAATCGCTTAACTTATTTTCTGTTTCCCTATTATGTGGTTTTTATTATTGATTCGTAAAGTAAAGTGCCGTGGAGCTAGGTTATGCCCCCACAACAGTAATACGCTTCCCCTTATTGAAAGCTCTCTCAAATTTGTAATAGGCGAAAATTTTTTCCAAAGCAAAAGCTACGGAAACCAAAAGCAATGGAATCAAAAATAAAGATGTTCTTATTGCTATAGGATAATTAGTAACATTTTTGGGAAGAGGAATCGGATTGAAAATAGGATATATCTGCAAAATATGCAAGACAATGCTTATTGCAAAAACTATTGCAATTAACAGAAACAGAATGAATTTTTTGCGAAATAAAACAAACATTCCAGCTAAAAACAATACTAAAAACAAAATCGCATTAACATAATGATTATAAGTAAAATCCATAAACCCACAAATCGCAATTTTGAATATACAGATAGATTGCCATCAGCGGCAGTTGTCGCAAATTTTGCGACAACTGAATTTTCCGCACTATCACCTCCAACTGTCGCAAAATTTGCGACAGTTGAAAATTCCGCCAATTCTTCTTTTAACGCATTGTTGATATGCTTACCGATGGTTTTTATATCTCTATCAAACAAAACGGCAATTTGCTGCCTATTCAACCAAACATTCTCTTTTTCAAGCCTAACCTCAACCGCAACAGCGTCATCAGGCTGGTATAGGATTATTTCGCCTTTATTCATATTTGGAATATAAAAAATTCGCTAGCGTATTTTATTTTAACCACCTCGCCAGTTCCTATGGCTTCTTGGAGAATTGCAAGTTTGTCCGGCATGCTTGTAATATAAAATTATTTCCCGCTTTTAAAATAAATCCGAATGAGAGCCCGTGCGAGATGCCGTCAATACAAGCCTGTTGTTGTCAATGGCATAAATAAGCAACCAATCAGGCGTAACGTGACATTCCCGAAACCCTATATAATCACCCTTCAACGGATGGTCGTTATGCTTAGCTTCCAATGGCTCTCGATTCTGCAATTTTCTAATAATTTCCCTCAGCAATGACAAATCTGCGCCACGCTTTTTCATTCGCTTTCGATCTTTTCTGTATTTGGCTGTAGTCTCAAGCTCAAGCATCGTCATCTTCTTCCGCATCAAGATCCGCATCCATTTCTTCCACAGTCTTATAACGCTTTGTTTTGATTTTTCCCGCCATAATATCCCTGGCCTCTTGCATAGCCGCCAAAGTTTCAGCATTGTATTCGGGCAGGCTATCTTCAAAAACAGGCAAAACAATTATTTCAAGCTCCCTGCCAATGTATTCACTTGGTATAGAAACATCAAGCCTATCTTCCCTTAGCGGAATGCAGGTTGTACGGTACGCTTGTGTCAAGATGTTCATAAAATATCTCCATAAGCTTTATGCCTACGGTCTAATATAGAAAATTGGGCAATCAATGATTAGCCTTTTTTTCGGATCGCTCCCGGTAGCGAACCGCCATAATATTTCACTTTCAACACCTCGCCGGTTCCTATGGCTTCTTGGAGGATTGTGAATAAGCTCCTTTTGGAACAAAACCAAGCAAAAAAAACAGAGCTTGCGGAGGAAGCTTGCAATACATTTCGCAACACAGTTTTCTATATTAAAGCTATGGGCATAACATTGAGCACTCACACCAAAGAGCGAGCGGAAGAGCGTGGGATATCGGAAGATGGCATAAAAGCTATTCTACAAGCGGCTTTACCGCAACCATACCTAGCAAAACAGACCCCGAAGCGGTTATTGTGCTTGGCAGGCACGGAAGCAAAATCTGGGGCGTGGTGCTTAATTTCAATACCCTAAACGTAATAACCGTTCGCCCCGCGAGCAAAAAAGAAAGGAGGTTCTATGAGCAAGAAACCAGAAATTGACCCTGCATACTACGATACGCATGATTTTGCGGACGAGTTCGCAGAAGCAAAGAAAAACGGAACTTTGATAATCACAAAGCCAGGCGAGAGCACTATTGAGGCTATCAGGCGGCACATGCAAGCGAATAAGAAAACCGAAACCGTTTCCGTGCGGCTTCCAAAGCCTTTGGTCGTAGCCATAAAGAAACAGGCAAAGAGCGTTTCTATACCTTGGACTTCCTATATTAGGGGGATTATTGAAGCTAATGTTGTCACTGCTGTAAGCGCAAGGTAGATTTTTCTGAGGCACTATTTTGCCTCACAGAACCGGCTTGCGAACCGCCATAATATTTCACTTTCAACACCTCACCGGTTCCTATGGCTTCTTGGAGGATTGCAAGTTTGTCCGGCATGGTTGTAATGTAAAAATTCGTTGCGTAAAGGATTAGAGCCTCTGGGATAGGATTTTTTCTATATTACAGCTAGGAGAAAGAGGTATTTATGCAATTTTTATCAGTTCTGGAATTTTCCAAGTCGCCAAAAGTGGCTTTGTCTTCGCTTTCAAAAAGCGGAAAAGTTGTTTTAACAAGCAATGGCAAACCTTCTGCCTTTTTGATAAAAACAGATAGCGTGAACTTTGAAAAAACCTATACCTTATTGCAGCAAATAGAATTTATGCAAACCGTAGCTGATATGCAAATGCAATCCGTAAAAAACGGAAATTCAAAAATGAGCCTAAAAGAAATCAATAAAGAAATAGCCAATGCCAGAAAATCAAACTGAAATGCAATCTGCGCATAAAGTAGTTATAGACACAAACGTGCTGGTATCGTCTTTAATAAACGTAAACGGACACCCAGCCGATATAATAAGGCTAATTGGAATTCGCAGGATTTTGCCTTATTATAACGCAGAAATTCTAGACGAATACAGGCGAGTTTTATGTTATCCGAAATTCGCCTTTGCATCATATCAAGTAGAATCGCTTGTAAACGGAATTTTGGAAAGAGGAATACTTGAAGAAACAACAAAAAGCACAACCAAAATGGCAGACGAAAGCGACAGGAAATTTTACGATTTGCACAAAGCTGCAAATGCAACTTTAATCACCGGAAACATAAAGCACTTCCCAAAAGAACATACAATAATAACCCCCGCCGCTTTTAGGAATATATTTTAATGTCTCTTTCTGGGGGA
>LIUH01000191.1:0-1112 GCA_001462225.1 Fibrobacteria bacterium GUT31
TACGTTTCGAAGCACATCGGCATTGTGCGGATCCTTGCATAAATGAGCCAGCCGGCTGTATATGTGATACTCGGTTATTTCCTGTTTCTGTATAGCAAGAGCGGCCTTCAACATTTTCTCATTTTTCATGTCTGTCAAAGTAGTCTTTTGGGTTTATTATGTCAATAGAGCGTAAAACGAATGTTGAATATGAAAGTTTGAGATCACAATTTGTGACTTCAAGTTGAAGAGTGCAACGTAAACTACTCTGGCTTGCGGAACTGGAGTTAAGTTGATATACTATCATTATGTCGAAGATTACGGTCTATTTAGATAATTGCGCCTTCAACCGTCCTTTTGACGACCAGCGTCAAATGCGTATTTTCCTCGAAGCGCAGGTTCATAACTACCGATGATGAATTGGTAAATAGATATACCGGAAATGAAATTATCATTTGCGGTCCGATTGAATTTATCAAAATTTTGGAGGAACAGTATGAGTGATACGGCTACAATTATGAATAAAGGCATGAACTATTTATTGGAGAAACTCGGTGCGCTTGAGACGGAAATTTTTATTTCGCGTTTACTGAGAGAGCCTATTGATTACACAAAATGGCGGAAAGATAATCTATATGCCGATATGTCATTACACGAGTTAAATCAGAAGGCAGCTCAGTATGCTAAAGATCATCCGTTTATATCAGGTGCGCCCAGTACCTAATACTTGAAGTCACAATTTGTGACCTCAAAAGCGAGCCTGAATTACCTCGCATCCCCCCAGGCATAATGCGTTCTCCCCAGCGAAAACAGTTCTTTACTAAATACACTCCTTTTTTGAGATACCCTATGCAATGGTATATGATTGCAATGGGTATTTGTCAATATTTACGCTTAAAATCAAAAAATAGCCCCACCCGAGTAAAGGTATGGGGTTTACATTGAAACTTTTTGCCGTATTCCCTATTATTGATAAGAGATACGGTATGATTACTAAAATCCAGGACAGGTTAATCGCTGTCAGAGAGGCGCTTGATATTACTCAACGGGATTTTTGCCGAGGCATCTATGTGAGTCAGTCGTATTATGCGCAAATTGAGGGCGGTAAGCGACCGGTAAATGACCGTATTATC
>LIUH01000191.1:1395-3093 GCA_001462225.1 Fibrobacteria bacterium GUT31
TGGAGATTTTTAACGAGCTTGAACCTCCTTTTAGAGACTATGTTATTTTACAGGTTAAACAACTTGTAGAAGCCGTGGATAAACAAAAAGGGCGTCCGGTTACCGCTAAGGGAAAGAAAGCGCCCAAAAAGCCTAATTAGTCTACAGTATATATTATACCACATGTTTTTATTAAAAAATTTCTGGTTTGATGGAATTTAGCCAAAAATGGGTCAAAATGACTCACTTTGGGTAAAAATGGCGATAAAAGGGTGTTGGAGGCGTAAATTTGAGCCAAAAATCGTTATTTTTTAGAGAAATGGTGGTTGAATATTGCTATAATTTGGGTATTATTTGTATATATGTACCCCATAATAAGGCCTTCCAGTGAGTTGCGGCAGAATTATAATGCTGTGGCAGAATTATGCCGGTCTCAAAAAGCCCCGGTTTTTTTGACCAAGAACGGGGAAGGCGACACGGTGCTTATGGATATTGCAACGTACAACCAGCGGGAGGAAGATTTGGCGCTGGCGCAACGCTTAGTAGCGGCAGAGATGGCCCGTTTACCCGGCAATAATTATATTACTTTGGAAGAATTCGGGCAAAATGTGCTTAAAGCCATTACCCAGGGAGCAAAACAGGAAAATGAAGAAATACCAGGTAGTTATTTCTCCATCAGTTAATGAGCAGATGTCTGAATATTTTATGCATTATGCTCCTGACGACATATATTACACCCGTGATCTTTTCAAACGGCTTCTTAAAGATATATCACTTCTAAAATTTATGCCCGAAAGTATTTCGTTTCTGAACCGGCCCTATCTGGAGCCGAATAAATACCGGTACAAGCTCTCTTGCCAACACTATCGGATTGTATACCAAATAGTTAATGATATTGTTTATGTAGATGATATTCAGGATATCCGTGAGGATGATGAGGATTTGGTGTAAGCGTATACAATGCAGGGTGTGACGGTGCTATACGGGAACGGCAATAGCCATTTCTTTACGCACTAAATCGCCGATGATTGCTTCGGGGGTAGTGTGGCTATTTGCGGCTTTGATACGCAGCCAGTCGGCAGAAAGATCGTCTATAAAGACAACGCGTCCGGTGTGTTTTGCAAAAAAGCCGCTTTTTCCGTTGCCGGACAACTTAGGTGTGTGCTTCGTCCAGTATTCGTCAAGGGCGTCATATTCTTCATCGGTCATATCGGGCATTCATTCCTCCTATCTTTTGAGCAGCGGTAAAAATATGTCTCTACACGTCATGGCGTGAAAGACTTTCAAATGCTGTTCATCAATTACATTATACAGTATTTCCAGCAAATTTGCATTGTTGTCAAATCCTAGCAACAAGTGCTTTTCGGGGTCGTCTTCAAACACATCGTTGTACTCCCAGTTCAGTATGGCATGACGGATATTTTCCTCGGTTTTGCCATGTTTGAACGCGGACGGAACAAATGTGACGACGACTTCCATGTTTCTCATTATAACGCAAAATCGAAGGATTTGAAAAGGCAAGATGTGAGAAAAACCGGATTTTCCCCTTGCCACGCCCCCTCATTTTTCTTATCTTTACATTAAAGGATAAAACCGTGAATTACGAAAAACTCACTGTAAAGGCTCAGGACGCGTTGAATGCGGCTACTGCTATCGCGCAGAAAGAGGATCATTCGCAGCTGGAGATTGAGCATTTGCTGTTGGCGTTGCTGCAGCAGC
>LIUH01000192.1 GCA_001462225.1 Fibrobacteria bacterium GUT31
TTCGTTTGCATTGTTCGGAATGCAGGAAGAAGTGAATACCAAGGCAAGCGAGAGGCCTGCCGCTAATGTGATTTTTGGAATATTAAACATAGATGTAAATATAATCAAGTTTTTTGAAATTCGTTAAAAATTCTAAAAAATGTAAAAAAAATGTGATTATAACAGCCATATTTTGTTTTTTCCTAAAGTTTTTTCAACTAACAGCCGATAACCATACCAAACAAAAATAGGAGTATTCATGGAAGCTTCCAATATAGGAACCAAACATCAACCGCAAACCCACACACGAGGCGTGCGAAACGACTATCGCCCACGGCTTTCCGATGATAACCCTCGCAAGGAGGACAGCGTTACGATAAGCGAAGAAGGAAGGCAGAGGCAGCTTTTAACGCTAAGAAAATTGGAAGATACTGATGGCACACCTTTTAAAAGCGATGACCTTAAAGCTTTCCTTGATGAACGCAGAGCCATAAAAGAAGAGATGATGCGTAAAAATCTTAATCGCCGATATTTGTAAGCAAAGTTAATTTATAACTCATACAACATGTAAAATATTTCGTATCGCATAATGAATGCCATCATTATTATTATCTGTGGTTTCATATTTTGCAATATCTTTTATCTCTCTTTCTGCATTTCCCATTGCAATACTGTATTTATATTCAGATAGCATTTCTCTGTCATTGACATCATCTCCAAAAACTGCTATCTCGTCCTTTTCAAATTCAAATGCTCTTCTTATTTTTTCCACGCTGTTTAATTTATTGACAGATTGAGCCATTATTTGTATAAGCTTGCCTTTGTCAGTCAAATAAAATTGAGCCGCATCAATGCATAATTCTTTAAATAAGGCAACGAGTTTTTCATTTATCGGCATTTCAGAACCAACTATATTATCAAACCCGATGAGCATTTTCACTGTTTTATAATTTTGTGCTTGATTTAATGCAAGGACTTCTTCGGCAGCCACTCCCCACTTTTCTATATCTTCAGGAAGAAACCGGAAGGCGTGTTTTTCACCTTCGAGTAGTCCGTATTATAAGATTTTCCATCTTTGGCAGTTGTTCGGAAATTCCAAATAACTGAATTTTTATCTAACTCGTCTTCTTCAAAAATATGTTTGATATGTTCGCTGACATTAGCTTTGCTTGATTGATATAGCGAAACAATCTGAGCTTGGTTAAGCCATACAGAATCGTCTTCCAAATGAACATCTATTTTTACAAGTCCATCTTCGGATTGATAAATAGCAATCTTGTTTTCCATATAGGAGAATATAAGAAATTCGCATTGCTATTATTATGGGCGTATCTGGCTCTTGTTTGAGCCTCTTGAATTGGGTTGCCACTCACGGGCAACGACACAGTTGTGAGCATTCCCGCCATTGACGGTGTGCCTGTGCGGCGTTGCGTGGCAAATGCATAATAACGTTGGGGTGCGAATTTCTATATTTGGATTAGAGGTAATTTTTATGTTTGCTGTTAAAGGTGTTTATGATGGGAATTCGGTTTTGGTGGATGAGCCTATACCGATGAAAGAAAGGTATGAGGTCATTGTTACTTTCGTAAATACAATGAATTTTGACGAAAATATCAGTATTGAAAACAACGAGAGAAAAGAGGCTTTTGATTTTTTGATGAATTTTCCCAAAAAAGAATTGCCAAAAGATTTTAACTACAAACAAGAATTGGCGAATTCTTTAGAGGAAAAATATGGTAGTGTTAATTGACACGGATGTTCTTATTGATGCATTGGCTAAGAGGTTTTGCTGCTGCACATAGTTTTCAAATATGTTTTATATTTTGCGAAAACTCTATTCTTTAGACGATATGAAAAAGTTATTGCTGAATTTAAGCAAAATTGTAAAGATTGTAAAAATAGATGAGTCGTTGATTGTAAATTCTTTGCAAAATTCTTTATTTACGGATGTAGAAGATTGTTTGCAAGCTGAATGTGCAAAAATTATAAATGCGGCTTATGTCGTAACACGAAATACAGATGATTTTAAAAATTCATCTGTTCTTGCAATTTTGCCAAGTGACTTTTTGAGTTTGTTGTCTGAGCCACAAACATCAACCTTGAACTAAATTGGTTCACCCCGCCAAACCTCTACGGGAACACGGTTTTGGCAATGTCCGAACCCCGCCGCCCAGCGGCGGCAACTAGGCTGCAAGCACTTTAAGGTGAATTCTGCAGGCAACGGACACTATACAATTTGCCCCTGGTGCCACCACAGGAGGCGAGTTCGTGATCGTACTCACTCGCACTCCACCAGTAGCCGACAAATGTCGTTATGGTCGGAGTAAGACCACCGTCACTCCCATTATCGCCATCGTCAGACGAACAGGAAAGGTGAATGCTTTCTTTATTTTTTTTTCTTCCTTCCTAAATTTCGCTTAATGCTTGCTGAATATTTGCCAAATTTCCAAGAGAATTATTTCTTGAAACTTGATAAAATAATTCCAACAAAATTGGCTTGGCAAGAAAATCCGGTTCTACAAACCAAAGAGGGTGTCCCATTTGATTTGGATATCCTAAATTTTCACCTTGACCATTCCAACGAACACCTAAAGATTTCTTAGATGAATTTTCGTAATTACCCCAAATAACAGAGTAATCTCCATCATCAAACAAAACTGATGGTTTCGAGAGTTTATTCCATTTTTTCGGTGTTACTTTTTCTTTGCTTGGCATTTTTTTTACCTCCTTCCCATCAGTTCACCCGCCAAACCCCGGGAATATAGGCGGCAGGTTTCGTGCCGTTATTGGCACAATTCTTTGCATTCGCCGCTTGCCTTTGACTAGCGGCGAGCATTTCGTGCCTAGTTCTTCACTTACTCTTTGTCATATAAACTCCTGATGGCTTACGATAAGCGTGCTTATAGGATTTTCGTTTCTTTCTGCATTTGTTAGCTTGTATTCTTCTTTAATCCTCTTGCCGATTTGCGCATTGACGGGATTGAGCTTATGCTTTTCAACAAGCCGCAGATATTGATGCATTAAGTCTTTGTCGTTTTGGATAAGCAAAAAGATTTTGTCCGTTATGGACTTGTTCATTTGGCTTATGACTTCATCTGCGAATTTTGTTATATCGCTAGACATATTGAACCTCCTATTTCCCCTAATCTCGTTTATCCTGCCAAACTGGGGGAAGTTTGAGTTTGGCTGGTTCACACCACTGTGGTGCAAATCTTTGTATTCGCCGTTTGCTTACGCTAGCGGCGGTACTTTGTGCTCAGTCTTTAACACAACGAACTGAAAACAGGTGGGACTTACCGTAGTCGCCCCAGTACACATAGTTGTCGTCGTAGAACATGTACCTGCTCCAAGCACTGCTACTGCTCTCTCTGGAACTACTCCACCAGTAGCCGACGTTGCCGACAGCGTTGAAACTGCCATCCGAGTAGCCGCTACCGCCCGGAAGGGCAGAAAACCTGTACTCGTCCGTATTGCACACATTTCTTTCAATAATTCCATCCACCGACATCACTTTCCATTTACATTTGGGAGATTTAGGACTTTCTTCAGAAAAATCAAATTCCTTCCATCCGTTTTTTGATTTGAGCTTTCTAGCGGAAACGTAATTACCACCTGCGAAATCCACAAGTGTTTGCCATTCCTCTCTGCTCGGCAAATGCCAACCTTCGGGGCAAGCATTTAAAGCCGTTGCCCAATTATACAATCTGCCGTACTTCTAAGTTGGCCGGCTTGTTATCATAACATTTGCTGCCGCTTGCATCGTAATTCAAATTCTCCGCCATCCAAGTCTGGGAGCCTATTTTCACGACTTTGTATTTCTTGCCATCTCTGGCATCTAGATGGCTCAATTCCGAATGCTCGACAGGCGGTTCGCCGTCATCCACTGTATTTATTATCGCTATGAGTTTTTGCTGCCCGTAAGCGGCAAAGGCAAAGAACAGCAAAAAGAAAAGAGGCCTGTACATAGAGGAATGCTTCATTATGCGGGGTAAGATAGAAAACGTTGATTAACTATATTACCACAATCATGGAAAATAACATCCTGAGCAAAATAGTTGCGAGCACGGAAAAGCGTTTGCGGGAAGTGAAAGAAAGCGATTTCCCTTTTGAACGGGCATTGAAGAAAAAAGGAATTTCCTTTATTTGCGAAGTGAAAATGGCGTCGCCTTCTAAAGGCGTGATTGTTGAGGATTTTCCGTATTTGCAAATCGCAAAAGAATATGAAGCTGCCGGGGCTTCTGCTATTTCTGTTTTAACGGAACCGGAATTTTTCAAAGGCAAAAACGAGTATTTGCAAAGCATTGCAAAAGAGGTTAAAATACCTGTGTTGCGCAAGGATTTTATAATAGATGAATTTCAAATTTACGAGGCAAAGTTTTTGGGTGCCTCCTCCGTTTTGCTTATATGCGCCATTTTGGAAAACAAAAAATTAAGAAACTGCATTGAACTTGCCCATTCAATAGGGCTTTCTGCCCTTGTTGAAACCCATGACGAAACGGAAGTCAAAAATGCTTTGAATGCAGGGGCAAAAATCATAGGCATAAACAACCGCGACTTAAAAACCTTCAATACGGATTTGCAAACAACAAAACGGCTTTGCGAATTAATTCCTAGCGATGTGATTAAGGTTAGCGAGAGCGGGATAAAAACCCCGCAGGATATGCAGTTTCTAAAGGAATGCGGCGTGGACGCAGTTTTGATAGGGGAGTCTTTTATGCTTGCAAAGGATAAGAAGGGGTATATGGAGCGGTTAAAAGTTTTCTAAATTCCCCAAATGCCTCTAAACGTACGACCGAAAATTTTAGCCCTGCTCCTCTTGGCCTTTACACCGACCCTTACGGCAGAGGCTGATTCGTTGCTCCAATGCTCCGCTAATTACTTCGGCAAAAATGCAGAATTCAAATTCAATTTCCAAATGCTAACCAGAATTGCAAGTACCGGCGAGGAAATTCAAAAAAGCGGAACCATGCTCACCGCAAACAACAACCGTTTTGCGCTTACAATGCCGGATATGCAGATTCTAAGCGATGGCATAAACCTGTGGCAATATAACCCCTTGCAAAGACAAGTGCTCATAAAACTCATATCGGATTTGGAAAATAAATTGCAACCCAGCGAAATTCTCTTTCGTTACCTGAACACAAAAGCCATTAGCGCAAAAAAAGAATTGTGGAAAGGCAAAAACGTCCATGCCTTAAGCCTTAACCCCGATAAGTACAAAGACCAATTCAAATCGATGGAAGTATGGCTCTCTCAAAAGGATTGCTCCCCGGTTCGTTTGCACACAATAGACAACTTTGGCAACGACACATGGTATTCCATTGAGAATTTAAACAAGGGAAAATTTTCGGAGAAGGAATTTAAATTCAATGCACCGCCGGGTACAGATGAAATAGATATGAGGTAAAAATGCAGGATTTATCCTTAGACTGGTTAAAAAACAATGCCTACCCGGGGCGAGGAATAATAATGGGGCTTGGCCCGAACGGCGAGCGAGTTCAAATTTACTGGCTTACAGGCAGAAGCGAAAACAGCAAAAATCGGATTTTTGTCCAAAACAAAGACGGCTCCGTTAGCACAAAACCCTTTGACGAAAAAAAACTCAAAGATCCGAGTTTGATAATATACACACCGTTTAGAGTTGTAAACGGTGTGCATATAATAAGCAACGGCGACCAAACCGATACCATAGCCGAATTTTTGAAAAACGGCAAAACCGCAGAGGAAGCCCTGAAGACCAGAACCTATGAACCCGATGCTCCGAACTACACCCCAAGGATATCCGGTGTTTTTTACCCCAACACCTCTTATGCCCTTTCAATACTCAAAGCAAACGGCAGAGAAACCCCCAAACGGGAATCCGTTTTCATAGAGAAAGAATCCGGCACTGCGGGCATAGGCGAAATGCTCACAACCTACGAAGGCGACTCGGATCCGTTGCAATCATTCATGGGCCTTCCCCGCTTGATGCCCATAAAAAACACTGCTCAAGAAAACTTGGACTTCTATTGGAACATGTTAAACACAAAGTACAGAATTTCGATTTTGGTTAATTGGATAACGGATAATGGCGAAAATTCGGTTATTATTGAGAATGCGAATTGTTGTAGTTTAGTTGAGAGTTGAGAGTTGAGAGTTGAAAATCCTTATAATCCTTAAAATCGGGGGTATCGGGGTTCAGACAGTTGAGAGTGGAGAGTTGAGAATTATGAATATGCAAGATTCAATCGAATATCTAGCCGAAATCGCTAAAAAAAGCGGTGCGGAGCAGTTTGATGTATTGGCGGGAAGCCATGACAGCCGGGGCGTTTCCGTTTTCAACGGAGTTTTGCAGAATACGGAAATTTCGAATTCTTGCGGAATAGGCATTCGCATTTTCAAAAACCAAAAACCGGGTTATGCCTCAACGGAAAAATTTTCAAAAGAGTCTCTAGAGCAAACTCTCGCAGATGCCCTTTCCAACAGCGAATACACTGAACCCATAAATGCAGACTTGCCGGAACCGACAACCATAAGCAGTGTTTTGCCGACCTATAACCCCAAACTGGAAAGCATAGACACAAATTGTCTGCTGAATACATGCCTGAGCATTGAAAAACAGGTTTTGGCGGCGAGCGAAATAAAAAATGTTCCGGACCTCGGTGCGGAAATTTCCTCCTCAACAACAATTTTTGCAAACAGCAAGGGCATTTTTTTTCAAGACAAAAGAAACAGTTTCGCCGTAGGGGCAGGTGCTGTTGCAGAGCGAAACGGTGTTGTTAAAATGGGCTGGTATGGCAAGGGCGGCAGGGATTTTGAACAGATTTCCACAGAGCAAATATCGGGTGAAGTCATTTCCAGGGCAAAAGAACTTTTATCTCCCAGACCTGTGAGGGGCGGTAAAATACCCGTGATTTTGTCAAAGAGAATTTCTGCAAGTGTCCTGTCCGTATATTTATCGCCTTTTTTTGCGGATAATGCGCAAAAGGGTTTGTCTAGGCTAAAAGACCGCTTAGGCGAAAAAATCGCAAGCGAAAAGTTTTCCCTCTCAAGCGAGCCTTTGCTGCCGGATTTGCCGGGTTCAATACTTATGGATAGCGAAGGAATTCCGACTTCTGCGCTTGGCGTTGTTGAAAACGGGGTATTCAAAAGTTTTTTATATAATTTGGAATCCGCTTCAAAAGAACAGCGCAAAAGCACAGGGCATGGTGTCCGAGGTTTTTCCGGCAAAGCCGGTACCGGTTTTATGAACGCCGTTGTTTCTCTTGGCGAATTGTCCGGCAAAGAAATTTTATCGGTGTTTCCAAAATGCCTTTTGATAAACCATTTGGAAGGAAGCTCCGGATGCAACCCGATTAGCGGTGAAATCAGCATAGGTGCGCAGGGTTTTTGGTGCGAAAACGGTGTTCCCCTGCATGCCACGGACAATCTAACCATTTCTGCGAATTTCTTTGATTTGCTGAATAACATAACGGAAATAGGCAGCGAATACAGCGACTATTTCTCCAATGTAAAAGTTCCAAGTCTGGCAATAAGCGAAATGGCGGTGTCGGTGTAAAATTTCTATTTTGTATAAAGATGCGCCCTATTCTGTCCAAATTTATTTTCATAGCTGCTCTGCTTAACACTCCGGCTCTTGCTCAGGCAGATAGCGTAAGCAAATATGACCTATACGCCGAATCTCTTAGAAAGTCGGTGGATAAGAATTTTTCATTGACAACCATCTTAATATTTGTAGTTGTGCTGACATCGTTTATAGTAGCGATAGTGGTTTACGAAATTTATCGCTCAAACAAAATAAAGCGAGGGCTGCTGGATCTGGCTTGGAAAAAGTTTGACTATAACTTAATGCTTTTAAAATTAAACAAAAGCGGAGCCGAGATTTTAAAAGAAATTGCTTTAGAATCCGGTTTGCAAGACCCTGATTCAATGATAAAGTCTCCGCATGTATTTGAAAACTCGCTTGAAATATATTACAAGAAGAGGAAAATAGAGTCAATGCAAAGCGAAAAACTCAAAGAGATAAGGGATTTGAGAAGAAAATTGCATTTTTTGCCGTTATCCAAAGAAATAGCTTTCACCTCTACAAGGCAGTTCGATAGCGGTGAAAAATGCATAGTGCAAATTCCGGATAGCGGGCCGGTAACCCATAAGGGAATGTGCGTAGTTCTTAGCTCGGATGAGTTGCGGTGGTTTGTGGCTCGCCCCGAAGGTCCCCCGGTACCTGCGGGAACTTGGATGCGGGTAAATCTGACAAGGCCGGGTGATGCGGAATACGCTTTTAGAGCGCAGGTATTGCATGATTTAGGCGGAGAGATTGTTTTAAGCCATATGAACCAGTTGAACCGCACCCAGCAGAGGAATTGGGTACGCATAGATGTAAGCGTTCCTGTTGAAGTGACCCAAATGGAGAATGGCAATGTAGGGGATATTTTCATGGGCAAAATAATAGATATGTCCGGCGGAGGCTTTGGCATGTCGCTTCCTGTTAAACTCCCGACCGGTTCCAGCCTTTTATTGAGTTTTGATATTCCGGGGCATGGCCGTATAGATAACTTGCTGGTAAAGGTGGTCCGGGTAGCAGGAACTGTGCATAGCGTTGCCTTTGAGGGGGCGGTTCTTTCGGTCCAAGAGCAAATAATACAATACATATTTGAAAAGCAGAGACAAGACTCCTTAATTAAGCATTCCTGAAAGCCGCTATTTGTTGTTATTACAGCCAAATTGCAAATAAATCGAGAATTTATTTACTTTTCTTGCAAAAAAATTATATATTTACCTTGTGCAGTTGCGTAACTTAATTTCGAGAATACGAGGTGAGGGCAAAACCGTCGGTTTGGATATAGGCCACCGTTTGGCAAGGGTTGCTGTTGTTGGCCATAAAATGGGTACAAAAAGCACTTTGCTGGCTTTGGAGCAAGATACCATTCCGGAGGGGATTCTTGTAGATAATGAAATACGCAATGTTCCCGCCTTGATAGACAAAGTTCAAGTCTTGCTCGCAAAAGCTATGCCTGGGGGTGTGGATGGTGATTTTGCTATATCCGTAAATTGGACTTCCGGGATTTTGTGCGATAGGATTTTGGTAAAGCCTGTTCCTAAGGTTCCGGAAAACGAGCTTGTACTACAGACCGCCATGGGCAGAAGCCCGTTTGATGATTCCGGCAATGTTCTGGATTACTCGGTTTTAGACCGCAGAGAAGAAGGTGTGGAAGCAATGATAGTGGCGGCTAGGAAGGATAGCTTGGTTTCGTGGATAAATTTGTTTCAGGCTTTGAATATAAAACTCTCCGCTATAAATGTGGACGCTTTTGTTTTAGGCAATATATATTCGGCCACAAAAACTCAGGCAGATACCTCCGGCTTGCCGTCTGAAGACGATGATGATTCCGTTTTGCTCTTGAATTTAGGTTACAGTAAATCTTATGCGGCTTTTTTGCGGAACGGATATTTTAACACTGCTCGCTCAATACTAGGCGGGTCGGTTCGCGAATTGCAAGAGCAACTGGCCGGTCCTTTAGGCATTTCTCATGAGCAATGCGGTGATTTGCTTATGGGAACCGGTGTTAGGGAAGCCGGTTTGGACGAATCAAAGATAAAATTCGCAACAGAATTTATTTTTGAAGAAATAGCCATGAAGGTGGATACTGCGCTTCGTTATTTCAGTTCTTCGGATAATTATAAAAACCCGTCTAAAATATTGGTCACCGGCGGCGGCTCAAATATAGTAGGTCTTACCCCATTTCTTGCAGATAGGTTATCTTTGGATGTGGTGCTGCTGAATCCGTTTAAATTAGTGCAAGTGGATAACAATCGTTTCTTTGGGATGGATTGGAGCGCTGCGGCTAATACATATACCGTTGCCATGGGCCTTGCCCTGAGGAGATTCTAATGGCAAGTAGGCAAAAAGAATATCCGCTCATGGAAATAAACCTTTTACCGCTTGAATACAGGCGGACTAAGATGGATTTATCTTGGCTTTCCGATGTTCGCGTTGTATGGTCAACCTTTGCGCTTATAGTTTTGACTTTGTTTTTATCGCTTGTGTATTATTACATAGCCGAGACCACCCACGAGCTGGAGAGAGCCGTGGAGCAGACCAGGCAAGCTGTTGAAAAAGAACGCCCTTTGCTTGAGAAGATAAAGGAATTAGATGAAAAGCTGGCGGTTATAAAACAAAAAAGCGATGCTTTGCGTTCCATACAGGTAAGCCGCAAGCGCTGGGTTATTTTGTTTGAAGATTTATCCACCGCGCTTCCGCCCGGAACTTGGATAACCGGAATAACTCAAGAAACGGATAGAATGGATATAACCAGTACAACTTGGAGTTTCTCGGAAGTTGCGCTTTATATGCTTAAACTTGAGCAAAAAGAAAGTGTTACCGGGGTTTCCTTAACAAGCATAAGTGCCACTAAAGTTAATAATGAAGATGCTTATAATTTTTCGCTCAAAGTTGCATTCAATCCGACTTTAGGTTTGGAAGACGGTGTTCGCTAGGGGGTAATATGGCCGATTCGAAATTTAACATAAAAGACAGAAAGAACGTATATCTCATAGTGGTAATTATAGTTTGCTTGGGATCCGGCTACTGGTTTTACGATTCTGTTTGGGCGGAATTTCAGGAAAAAAAACAGCAGTTAGTGTACGATCAAAAAAATGCTCAGGCCGAGCTGGATAAAATAAATGCGCAAAGGCCGCGTATTCCTATGCTGGAAGCGGATTTGCAAAGAGCGGAAATAGAATTTGAAAGGTTAAAGGAAATGTTTCCGGAAGAAGAAAAGGTTCCGCTTCGCCTACAGGATTTGTACGCTGTGGTTAGGGCTTCGGGCGTTAATATTAAATCGTTTAAGCCGGCCGGTTCGCAGCCAAAAGAACATTTTGTTGAAAATAATTACTCCTTTGAAGTAAATGCAGGTTACCATATGCTCGGTTATTTATTTGCAGAGATAGCCAATTTCAATTATCCTACAACCATAGATAACTTGAAACTAACTCGCTTTGGCTCCCTAACCCAGGAGATAAAAAAGGCCGAAGAACACGGGTGGGAACCTATAACAATGGGAGTTTCTTTTGATTTAACTACGTTTACCTCTAGGAAGAAATGATTATGAGAAGGTGGCTGCCGATACTAAATATTTTGCCGATGCTTTTGGCTATGCCGATTTATTCCCAAGATTCGGGATTAGGCGATTTTTCGATTATGCCTCCGCGTATTTCAAATATTTCCGTGCAAAAAAATTCCGAATGGGAAGAACTTTTAATAGTGTTGGATTCTAATTTTCCCAAAGATGCGGCTCCTGCAATCACAGATTCCACAGTTGAATTGTCTATTGAGAATGCGCCTGAATATTCCGGGGTTTTTCAAACTGCAAACAGCAGTTTTGCAAAAGGCTTGGCTTGGACCAATGGGAAATTAGTTGTGTATTTGCACCAGGGCAAAAAACCGGCTATTATGATTATGAAAAACAGGGTGCTTTTGCAAAACGAAACAAATCCGGGCAAATTGGAAAATTGGCAGGCTTCTGCGACAAGTTTAAAGAGTTCTAATTACTTTTTGCCCAGCTATGAACCTTTGGCTCAGGGAGTTGCCGATTTTGCGAGACGTTTGGAAAAGAAACCAAATACAGAATCTTCTCTTGCGCAAACCATACAGGTTAAAAGGTCGGATGCCTCTTACATAGTAACCGAAGAAATAGCCTCTCTTTTTCCCGGTCCTTCCGAGGGCAAGCCGTTGGAAGCCTTGGAGTTCGGAGATCGTTTGAAAGTTTTGGAAAAACGTCCCCCGTTTTATAAGGTGCGTCATCAAAGCAGAGAGGGCTACGTGTACCAGCGCGATGTTCTTCAAGAAGCAGAGCTTACAACCTCTCAGAGAGATAAACTTCGCCGCTTGAAAAAAGAGTCGCCGGGCGGAGTGGATAGCATTGCCGCCAAATTCGGCTGGAAAGACAGCGATAAAATAATTTATAGCTCCTATGGTTTTAGAGATCCTTTTGTAGAGGTCAGGGGCTTTGGAAACGATGGCATTAACATTGACAATTTGGTTTTGGCAGGTGTTGTTTACGAAAATGAGATGCCTATGGCCCTTTTTTCCGACAATAAAATCAGAGGGCAATCTTACACCCTTCATGAGGGTGACTCTGTTAAAAACGGCAAGGTGATAAAAATATCAAAAACCAGCGTATTATTCCTGTTGCAGGAATATGGCGTGAGTCGCCGTTATGCAATGTCTTTGCCCGATAAATACGGGGATATAAAACCCGATAAAGGAGGTAATAAACGATGAAAAGGCGTTCAAAGATGAAAAACTTCGTGGCTGTTGCCAGACTGCTAGTTCTGGCTTTGGCGGTTTCTTCCTTTGCGGCTATACAAGGCAGCAGCAAAAGGTACGACATGACCTTTGTGGATGCGGATTTTCAATCCGTTTTCTATTCAATATCTGCGCTTGCAGGCGTTGACATATTGCTTGCCCCTGATGTTCAGGGAAGGCTTTCAATGGCGGTTACCAAAAAAACATGGCCGGAAATGATGGACATTGTATGTAGTTTGCACGACTTGACATGGCTTGTTGAGGGTAATTACATAAGCGTTCAGAGAACCGCTACTTATCAGCAGAAAATAATAATGGAATCGGAGAAGCGCGAGCAGAGTGATATGGTTGCGCCGCTCGTAAGGCGCAGTTTTCCGATTAAACACGCCTCCGCTTCCGAAATGGTTTCCGTTTTGGAGACCATTAAGTCCGCACGCGGGCGTATTTCCGTGGTAGAGCGCAACAATGCCATAATAGCTTATGATACCGAAAGACGTTTGGAGCAAATGCAGAATACGCTGAGTGAATTGGATGTTGAAACTTTGCAAATATCCATTACCGCTAAATTGGTTGTTGTTGAGAGCGGTCTTGCGAGTAGTTTGGGTATAGATTGGAGAGACATAAGCGTCGGGGGAGAAGGTTCAAGAATAAATGCAAGTTTTTCCAATACTCCGGGGAGTGTCGCTGCTCCTGCTACTGTCCACCCAACTACTTTGACGGTGAGCACGCTTGACCGAAATATGAATGCTACAATTTCAAACCTTTTGAGCGATACTCGTGCCGAAATTTTGGCAAACCCGCAAGTTTCAACCATGGACCATACGGAAGCTGTTATTTTTATGGGACAGAGAGTTTACGTGCCAAGCGTAACAGGCGCCAGTTTTGAAGGCCAAACTTCTCTTGAACAGGTGGAAGTCGGTATAAAACTGACGGTAACTCCGCATATTGCAGGCGATAATCGAATTTTGCTCGAATTGCATCCGGAAAACAAAAGCATCACTCCGGATGTTGCCGGTGGAGTAGCGAGTTTTATTGTCGGCGAGCAATATGCGCAAACTAGGGTTGTGGTTTCAGACGGGGAAACCGTTGTGATAGGCGGTTTGACCCAGAGTGACGACAAAGATACGGAAGTTGGAATTCCATTCTTAAAAGACATTCCTATTTTGGGATATTTATTCAAGCATACAAAAAAAGAGACAACTAAAAAAGATTTGATTATATTTGTAACCCCGCGCATAGTGCGCGACTACCTGTCTGATTCGCCTATGGCAGCGGCTCCGCAGAAGGCACCGGCTGCGAGCAAAAGTACTGCAACAGACGAAGAAGCTGACGATGGCTGGGAATGATACTTGGAATTATTTATCTGATTCTGCCGTTTTTGATGGCGTTTCCGGCTGTTATAGCTTTTGTTAAATGGAGAAACGTTTCATTCAAAAATAAACGGCTTGCTTTTGAGTTCTTTGGCTTTTTCGCATTTTTTCTTTTCAATCTCTTTTTTGCTTACCAATATCTGTCTTTATCCACAACTTATAGTTATACTTCCAGAGTTATAGATCCTTTCTTTTTTCTGTTTTTAATTCAAAAAGATTTATCTTACGCCATTAGCAAAAGAAAGCAAATAAATCTTTGGGTTTTGATTATTGAAAATGTGCTAATGCAATTTCTTGTGCATATACTTGGGTCAAACGTTTATGGTTATGAACTGCTGGAGTTATTTGCTTTGCTGTTTGGCATTTACGTGACACTTCGCATCGGCGAAGAGTATTACAAGGCAGCTTATATTCCGAAAATATCGAGAAGTTTAATTATTGCGCTTGCTATCATGTGCATTTCCTTTGATTTTTATATATTCAGATTTTTTTTCATCACCGCCATATTTTATGTGAGTATGGAAAAAAGACAAAATGAGCTTTGCAGCTTGCATATGGAAACTCAAAATCTTCTTACGGGGCAGGCCGGGTTTAGGAACATGATGCGCGAAATTTCCGATTCTATTAAAGATTTTTCCAATAAAAAAGATGCGGCAAATTCTTATTTAGACAGTTTGTGCCGCTTTTTGTCGGCTAAAGGGGCTGCAATTTACGAGTGGGAGAGCAATAAAGGTTCTTTTTCTTGTGTAGCTGTTACCGGTCTTTATTTTCCGCTTGGCATCGGTAGCGAAAAATTATTTACCAGAGTGGATCTGTTGCGCGAAATGGCTTTTAAGCAACATATAAAAGACGATAAATCCATAATTTGGAAATGCGGACATGGCGATGGATCCGGGATATTTCTTAGCCATTCCTCAGACGATATGGAGGCTATATTCGGGAATTTGTCCCAAGAGATGCATTCTATAATACTCATTCCGCTTTTGCAAGAGTCCGAGCTTTTGGGAGTTCTTGTTTTGGAGAACAAAGTCGGCAGTGATTACTTAACGGAAACGGATTTTAACATGGCTAAAAATTTTGCTAATTTCGCAGCTATTATTTTGAGCACCAGCCGTATGGTAGAGCAAAAAAATGAAAATTTGCGGATGTCCATGGAGCTTATTTCCGGCAATGTAATTCAAAGTTCCTTGTTTTCAAGAAATGTGCCTAAGGTGCCCGGAATAGATGTTTCGTTTTTTATGCTGCCGGCAAAGGAAATAGGCGGAGATTACTATGACTTTTTTCAAAAAGAAGATAAACTTGCGGTGGTTATAGGGGATGTTAGCGGAAAGGGAGTTTCTGCGGGTCTTTTGGTTGCTATCATGCAAACGTATTTGCAAAACCAATATAAAGAAGAGAGTGATTTGAAAAAGCTGCTAATCGGTTTGAATAATTATTTGTCCAATAAAATCGAAACATGGATGTTTGTCACGCTGCTGTTTTTTGAATGGGATTCAAAGCTGAACAAATTGCGCTACGTTAGCTGCGGGCACGAACATATTTTGCATTTCCATGCCAAAAACAAAACTATAGAACGCATTCGTTCCGGAGGGATTGCCCTTATGATGGATTCCGATATAGATCCCTACATAAAAGATTGCGAGCTTGTTGTAGAGAGTGGTGATTCTGTGATTTTGTACACAGACGGCGTAACCGAAACTTTTAGCCCGGCGAGGGAAATTTTTGGGCTTGATCGGCTTGTGGAATTTTTTGAGAACAGCAGCTCTATAAATAAAGATTCCATAGAAAAACACCTACCGCAAGTCCTTGCCGACTGGCGCGGCGATGCGTTTCAGTCGGATGACATCACCTGCATGCTTATGCAGTTTTAAATATAAGCATAGCCAGAAGAACAACACCCAGCGCAACTCTGTACCATGCAAACGGGATAAAATTTCTGGTTTGCACAAACTTCAAAAGCCACACCACGGAAAGCCATGCGGAAATTGTGGCGACTACGTACGCAACAATGGATTCCGGCGTGAATAAGCCCGTTGCATTTCCGGCTTTGATTTCGCCGTATAATTCATAGCTTCCGGCGGCGAACATGGTTGGTATGCCGACTAAAAATGCAAATTTAACGGCAGCAGGGCGAGCAAGCCCTATTATTAAGGCACCCATAATGGCCATTCCCGAACGTGATGCTCCGGGAAAAACAGCGGCTATAATCTGCCCAATGGCAACAGCAATTACAATGGCCCAGGTTATTTTTGAATTTAAAACTCTTTTTTTAGCCTTATATTCCACAGCGAAAATAACGAGTGCTCCTATTAACACCGCCAGTGCTATCGGCAAAATGGTTTCCGGCAATTTTAGGCCGCATTTTTTAGCGATAAAACCACCGAGGCCGGTTAGGAAAAAAGCAGCAAATAATTTTAAGGCATAATCTTTATTTAAATGTGCAATGTCTCGCCAAAATACAAGCGCACAGGCAGCTATGGGGCCGATTTGTATTAAAACATAAAAAGCATCGCTGTATCTGTTTTGCAAAAAATATTCGGCGATGAGCATATGCCCTGTGGAGGAAATGGGCAAAAATTCGGTTAAACCTTCCACCAAACCTATAATTATAGCCTCAAACAATTTTTTATCTCCATCTAAAATGGTATTCCAGCCCAGCGGCTACGTAAGCATCCGTTGTTGAACTGCCGATTACATTTTGAACTACCATTGAAGTTCCCCGGTTCATTATGCCGGTTCGCAGGTTGAGGGCGTAGTTTTTAAAAAAGGCTGTTCTAAGCCCTACACTCAGAGTCACACCTGTATAATGGTTTTCAAATTCAAAGCGTTCATTATATTCTCGCGAGCCTAGTTCACCGTCTTTCAGGGCAATGTCTTCTGTGAAAAAACTGTAAACAACGCCTGCCGAGGCATATGGCTCAATTTCAATTTGCGGGTGCGGCATAAAAACCTTCATAAATTCAAGAGAAAGCAAAAATTCGTACCGATTAAAAGTCCAGTGGTCAAGCTCATTGTAAATTACATCGTTGTCAATTTTTGCATCGTGACTGGAGCGTCGGAATTCAAATTCCAAGCCTACAAAATCATATACGGATCCGCCTATGTATGCACCGAAAAACGGAGAGGAATCTTCAATAAAATTCCATGCGCTTGTGGAATCCCCAACGTTGCGGTAATGTTTAATTTTTGAATTCAATTTGTTTTTATACCAGGAATTGGGAGTTAAGGGAACTTTTGCCCTGCTCCAACCTGTGCCTATGCCCAACCATACGTCGTACATAGGTTGCTCGGCATAATAATCGTCCGGTTCCTTTTGCTTTGCAGCACGTTCGGAATCCGAAAGCCTTGTGCGCGGTGTGCTGCCGAACCAGTCACCTGCAATTTTTTTAGCTACTTTGGCCGAATCCATGTTCAGAGGAAAAACAGCTATTTCCTTAGGTTCCACGCTGGTTTCATCGTAAAGCAAAAGCCACAACTGATTGTCTTTAACCGTGCCGAACAATAAATTTCTGTCCCTCAGAGATTGCAATTTTTCAAGGACGTACGGATTGCGGGGGCGTAAATCTTCGGCTTTTAAACGAGTATCTAAGTTTGTGTTGAGCCATTTTGCATATAAAGAAATTGTCGTATCACGTTCCCAATCACCGGCTTCGTAGCAACTGGGATTTCCGATTTTTTCATTTTCGTAGCGAAGCGCAAAACAAAAATCTGAGGGTGAAATAAATTTTTTGCCGTAACTCCAAAGCAAATATTCGCCGTCTTTCCAAACTTCAGCGGCGTAGGAGTTGAGAGTTGAGAGTTGAAAGTTGAGAATTAAAAACAATATAAGAAGTTTTCTAAACCAACTCTCCACTCTCCACTCTCCACTCTCAACTAAATTTACATCTTCTTTAAGCATTCTTTCACCACCGCTTTTGTTGCGTTTATAAATAAATTTGTATCAAAAGAATTGCCCTTTATCGGGGTTTGCAAGCTGACTATGTTGTTTTTCAACGGAATTTGCTTTTTATTGTCCCAGAGTGTGAAAGTTACGATTATAGATAGATTTTTAACATTCTTTTTTTGCTCCATTTCCAGATTTGCCTTTGTATAGTCGTAAAAATTTTCTGCAGCCAAGTCGCCGCCTATTGTGTATTCGTGTATTATAAAGAGATAATCCGGTATTGCTGAGTTATTGTTTGCAACTTCTATGCCTTGTTCCGGCAGCCTGGTTTTTATAAAAATTGTTTTATCTATTTTCATAGATTCTCTTAAAAAATTTTCCCTTTCTTTTTCGGAAATTATTGAAAAATTTCCGGTTTTTGCAAGTTCGCTAAAAATAACGGAATCGGTTAAGGGTTTCAATGTATCCTGTTTCTCAAACCAATTTGCCCGCGTGAGCATAAAAGCATCTCCAAGCTCAACATACCCGATGCTTTCGCTTTTCTGCGGCGTACCTTTATACAATTTATGAGTTTGCGTAAAATTCTGCGAACAAGACATCAATAGAAATGCAAATATAAAAAATCTCATTATACCCCCCATTCCAAGCGATACTTTTCAATGCTATCTTTATATTCTTCCGGTGCGAATTTTAGAATATCGTCTATGGAGGCTATTGAATATGCTTTTATATTGTATTTTTCCTTAACCTGCTGCAAAGCGCTTTTGCCGTCTCCTAGTTTTTCTTTTCTGTCTATTGCAACTATTAAGCCCACAACTTTTGCATTTGGAATAATAGACATTATTCGCATTGTTTCTTCTATGGAAGTCCCTGCGGTGATAACGTCTTCTATTATCACAATGTGTTTTTTTTCCTGATATGCATCGCCGACCAGAACTCCGCCTTCGCCGTGGTCTTTCGCTTCTTTGCGGTTGTAGGTGAAACTCGTATTTATGCCGTATTCTTTGTATAAAATTGCAGTTGTTGCAGCGCAAAGCGGAATACCTTTGTATGCGGGTCCAAAAAGATTGTTCGCTTTATTCGCAAAGTGTTCTTGAAAAGCTTTTGCATAACAGCTCGCCAAAAGCGAGATTCCTTCGCCGTCGCAGATAGTTCCCATGTTCACAAAATAGGGGCTAATCCGGCCGCTCTTTGTGACAAAACTGCCGAATTTCAGCGCACCGCATTTAGCTAAAAGCGCAACAAATTCATTTGCGCTTGTCTGCATCATCATCTGCCGGTTTATCATTCCATAAATCTTTTACAGGATCGTAAGCTGAGGCTTTATCCTGCATTTTATCCAGCCAAAGCGGGTCTCTTTTGCTTTTGTTGTACAAAACCAAATTGTACACCAAAAATATGCACAGTACAACCACTACTCCTTTGACATTCTTTTTAGAAGCTATGAATGCGGCTAAGAGCAACATGAGAATTGCTACTATGCCAAGGTTGTAGTGATTTGTGTAGAACTCCGTAAGAACGTCTATCATATTAATAACTCCCGTTTTCTTATCCTTACATCTAATAAGTAAGGGGTTAAGGTTGAATTGCTAGAAGATAGCGATACCTTTATTTTGAATACGATTGGTTTTGAGTGAGCTTCCTCAGGCATAAATTCAGGGTCCATTTTATAATGGATGCTTTTTGTTTTATCACTATTTGTTTCTGCCACAATAGTTGAGTCGTTGGTATTTATAAGAGGAAATTTCAGTTCTAATTTTACATCGGGATTTCTCGTGTTACGGAGTGTGACGATCAAAGAGTCGTATTTTTCGAGGGATAGCGTGAAAAAATCGTTTAGATCTACCCATACGGGCTGTTCATTTAAGCCAATAACTCCTGCGAAAGTAATTCCTCTTTCTAAGTTTTTTTGGCCGAAATTTTTTTCCAGAGAATCCGGAGTGGCTTCTTCGTTATTCGGGCTATCTAGTATGGGATATGTAGAGTAGTAGAACACCGCTCTTGTTTGCACATAACCGATTTCATTTTTTAGATTTAATAATACAATGGAATCGTTTCTAATATCTTGTTCAAAATGCTCTAAGCCACTGCCTTCAGCTTTATTGGTGCCAATGAAATGCAATGTGTTACTTGTTGTATTCCCTTCAGGAAATACCAAAGACATAGCTTGAAAAACCTCAATGTTTGTAGAATCTAATTTGTCTATGTCTATAATCCTTGAATCAAATTCGGCTTTGAGAGTATCAAATGGTGATATAGGGCCTACTCTGCCGCCATTTTTCAACACAGGGGGGCCGCCGCCTGCGGCAGAAGGCTCGTCTTGCGAGCCACAGGCAAAAAGCAGCGCAGAAACAGTGATAAAAGCGAAAATTTTTGTTCTGTTCATAGAGGATAATATAGAAAACGCTGATTTATTCGCTTGGGTGTAGGGTACCCTATACCTCAAACCCAAGCTCAAATCATCCCGATCGTATATCTATTGCGCCCGTCTTTTTTGGAAATATATAACAGTTCATCTGCTCGTTTTATATAATCGTCAAAAGACTGCGTACAATCCACTTTGCCTACCGCAACACCTATGGAAATGGTAACGAAGGCAGCCACTGTGCTTTTTTCGTACGGTATGTTGCAGTTGCGAATATTTTCAATGAGTCTTTTTGCAACTACATGCGCACCGTTATCACCTGTATTTGGCAGGACAACAACAAATTCTTCACCGCCATAACGGGCTGAAAAATCGCTTTCTCTGATTACGCTTTTTGAAATAGTTTGTGCAATAATTTTCAGGCAGTTGTCGCCTTCTCTATGACCGTAAGTATCGTTATAGTTTTTGAAAAAATCTATATCAATCATAACAACACTGAGCATACTGTTTGAACGTGTCAGGTTTTTGAACAAAATAGTTGCTTTTTCATTAAAATACCGCCTGTTATGAATTCCTGTAAGCGCATCTAAATATAGCTGTTCGCGCAGGATAGCATCTGTTAATAAATGCGCAGCCGAATGCATCATGTCAATGGAAACTTCGTCAAATAACCTTTCGTTGATATGATCGCTGAAATTAATAGTACCCCATAATTCACCCTTAATAAAAACAGGCGTCATCAGAATTGATTTTGTACCGAATGTGCTAAAAAAATTCTTTTCGTCTTCGGACATAATTCCAATATGTATATTTATATCAATACCTTTTTCCAAAGATGAAAGCCATTTTCTTGTTAGCGGAATATCAGGAAGTATCTTCATTTTTTCATCAACCAGGATAAATTCTCCTTCCTTCTTTTTCCAACGGTAAGACGGTTCAATATATTTGTCCGTATCGGTATATACATATTTGTAAATAGTTATTTTGTCTATATTAATCGCATTTGCAATAGGTTTCAGGCTGGCGCTGAGAATATTGTCGAATAAGGTATCATTATGCGAAAGAAGAATAAATGCCATTTCGTACAATGCTCTTAACATTTTCTCGCGGTGTCCGATAATCTTATTCGCTTCATTTTCTAGTTTGTTTGTAAATGATAACGCTTTTAATCTATTCATAATAATCTGCCAGCCGAAAATCAGAGCCATCGCTCCTGCAAATATAGCGTTTTGTATGTCGTAATTCCATACGGAAGGAATTTTAAACTGTATAACGCATATTATATAAGAGGCCACTGTGCCGAGTATAAGGCTAAGGTATAATATGGGCGAGATATTTAACATAAACAGAGCGCATATAATAATACCTATAGAAGAGCCTGCTATTTTTCCGGGATTTGCCCACACAGCCAAATATAAACCGAACATTATAATATTTACGTAATATATTAGGATTAATGCGAAAATAAGATTAACACTTAAATTATTTTCTTTTTCGAATTGATAGTGTTTATAGCTTGTGAAAATACAAATGAGTAAAGCGGTAACAGATGTTGCTCCGTAAAATCCTGCCTTAATATAATCATTCTCTGTAACAATCGGAAAAATTGCAAATAAAGCAGTTAAAATAGCAACAACCATATTTGTCCAACGAAGGTTTGAAATATTTTTAACGAATGCTATTTCAATATTTTTTTTGTATTCGTCTTTACCGAGTCCGTAATAACGCCATTTGTTCAACAATTTACGAAAACTATTTTTTTCTGTTTTTGCATCCGGAGTGTCCAATTCCTTAAAATTATTAACATATTCAATTTTCATTTTTTAAATTTACCTCAACACCAATCCGGCCCCCGCAATCTTTTCACGCAGTTTTGTGTGAACGGCATTTATCTCCTCATCGGTTAGGGTGCGGTCGAGTGCTTGGTAGCAAAAACGGTATAGCAGATTTTTCTTGCCCGCTGCGATTTTATCGCCTTGGTAAATGCTCAAAAGTTCAATGCTTGCCAAATATTTCGGATTAAAACCTTTGAACTTTGAGAGCAACTCCGCATGGGTAACGGATTCCTCCGCCTCAATGGAAACATCACGCTCAATAATCATCTGCTTGGAAAATTCCTTGAAAGAAACAGGTGCTAAGAATGCGGTTTCCAAAACGGATAAATCAATTTCGCATACAAAGGCGTTGAATTTCAAATCAAATTTATCTTGAACAGCGGGGTGCAATTCACCGCAGGAACCAAGGATTTTTTTACCGAGTTTAAGAGTGGCAGAGCGCCCCGGATGCAAAAATACTTCGGGAGTTT
The DNA here is from genome assembly GCA_001462225.1 of Fibrobacteria bacterium GUT31. Classification (GTDB taxonomy): domain Bacteria; phylum Fibrobacterota; class Fibrobacteria; order Fibrobacterales; family Fibrobacteraceae; genus Fibrimonas. The sequence goes on from LIUH01000192.1 coordinate 22,189, forward strand.
CCGGGGCTTCAAAATGGACGGAAATGCTCAGTCTTTTGAAAAAAGCGTTTAACAATCCCTTGAATGCAAAAAACTCTGCCTTTGGCTCTGCGTAAACCACTGCCAGCATCGGAATTTCCTTGAAGCCGGGGTCTCTTTCATTTGCGGTTTCCGGTGTTGGGAACTGCGCCTTTGATACCTCAAAAAGACGAACAGATTTTTGATGCTTTGCATTTTCCGCTGCGCTGAAAATCAAATTCGGAAGCAAGCTGGTTGGAAGTATGGCCAATTCTTCGCTCAAAGGATTCAGGATGGCAGCGGGATTTGCCCTTTTATCGCTTTCACTTGCTCCAAATACCCACTCTGTTTTCTTTTTGCTTGTGAAACGAAGCGAAAGGCATTCGTGCAAGCCTAGTGCGGAAAGGGAACTGCGAATTTTTCGGTTTATCTTTTCTTGCAAAGGCAGTTCGTTTGGTTCGGCTTTGAAGCTCGGAATATCGTAGGGAATTTTGTCAAAACCTGTTAACCTTGCAATTTCCTCTATTAAATCCGCCTCGCATACCAAGTCAAAACGGTAGCTTGGAATATTGTAAAGTCCGGAGTTTTCCGCTGTCTCTTTTATGCCAATGCTTGCGAGAAGTTTTTTTGCCTGCTCCAATGGGACTTTTAAGCCCAAAAGTTTTTCAATTCTCTCTTCACGCAAAGGCACTGCGGGGCGTTTCGGTAAATTTTCCTGCGAAATAAATTCCAATTTTTGCTCTGCAATTTTCCCGCCCGCAAGTTCCGCTATCAAGGAACAGGCATAGTCGCTTGCAAAACTCTGCAAATCAAAATCAACTCCGCGTTCAAAGCGGTAACTTGAATCGCTGGAAACGCCGAGCCTTTTGGACTGCTTGCGAACAACGGTTGGGTTAAAGAATGCCGCTTCCAAAAATACATCCTTTGTTTGCTCAGTGATTTCGGATTCCAAACCGCCCATAACACCGGCAAGGCAGGCAGGGCGGTTTCCATCGCAAATGGCTAAATCCGTGCTTTGCAAAACATGCTCTTTGCCGTCGAGCGTTGTGAATTTTTCCCCTTCTTCCGCAAAGCGAACCTTCACCTCTCCGCCGTTCAACCTGCCTAAATCAAAGCTGTGCAAAGGCTGCCCGATGTCCATAAGGACGAAATTCGTAATATCAACAACGTTGCTTATAGGGTTCATTCCAACCGCTTTCAATAATTTTTGCATCCATTCCGGACTGGGTGCGATTTTTACATCGTTTATAACGCGGCCAACGTAATGGGGGCAGGCGGTGGGGGCTGTGATGGTTAGGTTGAGAGTAGGGAGTTGGGGATTAGGAGTTGAGAGTTGAGAGTTGAGAGTTGAGAGTTGTTTTGTATTGGGTGGTTTTATGGGCAAATTAAATGCGGCTGATAATTCTCTTGCTATGCCTAGGTGCGATAGGGCGTCGGGGCGGTTGGGGGTTATGTTGATTTCAAATACCGTGTCGTAAAAGCCTAAATCGGCAAAGGGTTTGCCTACAGGGGAGTCTTGCGGCAAAATGAGAATTCCATCGTGGTTTTGGGATAGGCCTATTTCGTCTTCGGCGCAGAGCATTCCAAAACTTTCCGCTCCGCGGATTTTTGATTTTTTCATTTTAATGCTTTTGCCATCAGGTAGCGGCAACTCTACACCTATGGGAGCCAGCACTGCTTTGATGCCCGCCTTTACATTCGGCGCACCGCAAACAACTTGCAAAGTCTCTTTGCCGTCAAAAACTTTCGTTAGGCTTAGATGGTCACTGTCGGGGTGCGGGTTGCACTCCAGAACCTCGGCTATGAGCAAGCCGCTATAGGTTTTTCCGAATTCCTCTACGCCTTCAATCTCAAAGCCCAGACTTGTGAGCTTTGAGGAAATTTCTTCTGCGGATGCTTTTAGTTCAATGAACCTTTTTAACCAATTTAAACTGATCTTCATCGTGTTTTACTCAGTAGCTTCTTCCGCAGACTCTTCGCCCTCCGCTTCCGTTCCAAGCTCCTTAGTAGAAGCCTTGCCTAAAAGGTCGCTTGCGTCTATGGTTACAAATTTGTCTTTTTGGTCGTAAATAACCTTGAAAGAGTACTTTATCTTATCTTTCCCGCTGCCCCAGCCTACCTTTATGCTGCGGTCCTGAGCATTGCTGCTGATAATGGTTTTCAGGCGAGCTTCGTCCTCTGCTCCGGTACAGTCTTTGCCGTTGCAACGGGGAATCTTTTGGGAATCGGCGAATTTTTTGACAAAAGCCTTGGATTTATCCGGGCTTTTCCAGGTGCTGTCAATGATGCTCCATAGCAAATTATTGTTCTGCACAATATCGTTGCATTGGCGAGCGGCCTCCTGCATAGGCACGCATTTCTCGGTTACAGTTTTTTGAGCTTGATCCGCAGCGTTGTTTTTTACAAAAAAGATGAGAGCAAAAAGCCCAACATTGAGGATAACGGAGACAATCAGGAAATTTTTCTTATTCATAGCTATAATATACATTTTTTTTTTGAGAAAAGATGGAAATTCGTGTTTTTTCCACTCCCCAAGCGAATAAATCAGCGTTTTTTTATTTCTACATTTTCCCCTTTTGGAAGAATGCCGGAGTGGTCGATCGGGGCGGTCTCGAAAACCGTTGTTCGCAAGAACCGAGGGTTCGA
>LIUH01000193.1:0-5539 GCA_001462225.1 Fibrobacteria bacterium GUT31
CTATACCCTATACCCAAGCGAATAAATCAGCATTTATTCAGCATTTATTATAGTAATTTAATGATTATTATATAAATTTTCTCTGTTTTTGCAAAAAAAATGCTCATTGTCAATAATTAATATATATTTAATCCTATATGAAAATCGTTTTTGTGGTGGACGACAGTGCGGTTAATTTAACCAAAGCGAAGCAAGCCTTGGAAAGCGATTATCGTGTTTTGACATTGCTTTCTGCTGAGAAAATGTTTGCTCTTATTGACAAAATTGTGCCGGACCTCATTCTGCTGGATATTGAAATGCCGGAAATGGACGGTTTTGCTACCCTGCAAAAACTGAAAGAAAATGACAGAACAAAGTACATTCCTGTGATATTTTTAACAGCGTTTAACGATGAAGAGCGAGAGGCACACGGTTTTGAACTGGGTGCTGTGGATTTTATAGCCAAACCATTCTCCACACCGGTTCTGCGAAACCGCATTGCGCACCATTTGCATATAGAAGGCCTTATTAACAATCAAACAATGCTGTTAAAGCAAAAAAACCAACAACTTGAGCAACTGAACACCAGCATCATATCAATTATAGCCGAATTGGTGGAAAATCGCGACAAGCTTACGGGTGTGCATATAAAACGCACAACGAGATATTTGGAAATACTTATAGACGGGATGTTGGAACACAATGTTTATACCGATGAATTGAAGAAGTGGAATAAAAAGGTCGCGGTTACCTCGGCTCAGTTGCACGATGTGGGCAAAATTACCATCTCGGATACGATTTTGAACAAACCCGGCAAATTGACCAGAAAGGAATATGAGCAAATAAAAACCCATACTACGGCGGGAGAGCAGATTATTGACCACATGATTGAGGAAACCAGCAACGGGCTTTTTTTGAATTATGCGAAATTATTTGCCGGCTATCACCATGAATTCTGGGACGGTTCCGGTTATCCGTACAAATTAAGAGGTCTCGAAATTCCTTTGCAAGGGCGTGTTATGGCAGTTGTAGATGTTTATGACGCACTTGTTTCCGAAAGAGTTTACAAACCGGCTTTTTCGCATGAAGAAGCGGTGCAAATAATTATATCTGAAAAAGGCAAGCACTTTGACCCTAAAATTATAGATGTATTTTTTGATATTCAGGACCAATTTCAATCTGAGGGGAAATGGCTATGAAAGCAAATCCTTTTAGAGCATGGAAAAAAATCGTGGAGATTAAAAGGACTTTTACGAGCAGTTTGCCTTATTTGCGGACGTTTTTTGTATTTGTGGCTTTTGCGTTGATGGTTTTTTTGAGCTATTGGTATGTGAGCAATATTGAAAACGACCATTTGATAAGAAAAGTGGAAAATGCTTTCGCAAACACACAGACAAAAATAGATGCGGACTTGCAGGAACCTAAATCCATGCTGGTTGGTGTTTCGGAAACCGTACGTTCCATGCTTCTGGAGGGAGAAGTTCATAAGTTGGATAGTTTTTTTGTCCGGCTCACTAAATTGTTTTCAAACGAAGATATTATGTCGGGTTTTGACGGGCTTTACGGTTATTTTTATGAATATGGAGATATTGACGGCAAAGGCCGGGGATTGCCTGAGGGTTATGCGGCAAAAGACCGCCCTTGGTATATTGCGGCAGATACGGCAGATGGGAAAATAGCTACAACAAAACCTTATATGAGCGTTGGTTCAGATGAAATTGTCATAACATATTCCCGCAAAATCTTTGACAATAGCGGCAAGCCGCTGGGTGTGATTGGCTTAGACGTAAAGTTGGACAGGATTAGCGGATACGCCGTTAATACACGCATATATGACGGCAGTTATGGGATATTGGTGGACGATTCGCTTAAAGTGATTGCTCATCCTAACCCTAAATATCTAGGCCAACCCGTGCAAAAACTGAGTAACGGCACTTCTATTGTAGAGGAAATAAAACGGGGAACTGAAATTTCCAGGCATAAGGCAAAAGATTACTTAGGCAAGCCGGCCATACTGTTTGTTAGGAAACTCAACAACGGGTGGTATATGGCGCTTTTAACACCGGAAAACAAATACAACGAAAACTTGATAAATATGATGAAAATTCTCGGTGCGCTGGGTTTGGTGCTGGCTATAACACTTAGCTTTATTTTGCAACGCATTCTGTCGGCAAAAATCAGAACCGATAAGCTTGTTAAGTCCATATTGGATACCGCCCCTCTTGCTCTTACCCTTTGGAACAGAAAAATCCAAAATGTAGATACCAATGCAGAATCGCTTAGGCTATTCGATATACCCAGCAAAAGGGAATTTTTAAATAACTTTTACAAACTTTCACCGGAGTATCAGCCGGACGGACGGTCCTCAAGCGAGAAAATCGCTGAAATTGTAAATAAGGTATTTAAAGAGGGTTACCTTCGTTTTGAATGGCTGCATCAAAAATTGAACGGAGAGCTTATACCGTGCGAAGTTACGGCAATTCGCATTAAGCATAGAGATGATTTTTTGGCTGCGGGGTATGTGCGTGATTTGCGGGAAGTAAAAGCTGCCAACAAGAAAATACACGAAGCGGAAGAACGTATGCGGACTATGTTTAACGCCATGCCTCTGTGTGCAAATTACCGTACCAAAACCGATGTTCTGGAATGCAACCAGAGAACGATTGACCTATTTGAGCTGGACAACAAAATGGAATATGTGACGAGATTCAAAGATCTTTCGCCGAAATACCAGCCGAATGGAAAATCATCCGATGAGGAAGCGGACGCACATATGGAGCAAGCTTTTAGAGAAGGCTATGTTCGCTTTGAATGGATGCATCAAAAATTGAACGGAGAGCCTATACCGAGCGAAATCACGCTTGTAAAGGTTAAATATGAAGATGATTTTGCCTTAGCTGTATATATACGCGATTTGCGTGAAACGTATGCTGCGATGAAAGCTAACGAGCGCGTACAAGCGATATTCGAAACCACGCCGTTATCCATAACCATGTGGAACCCGGAAACCGGCAAACTCATAGATTGCAATACGGAATCAATGCGCTTAGTCGGGATGACAGACAAAAAGACTTTCATCGAAACATTCGCCGAGATGTCGCCGGAGTACCAGCCCAACGGGAAGAAAAGCTCCGATATGATAGTTGATGTATTCGCAAAAGTGATGAAGGACGGCATTTACCGCTACAATTGGAACCAAAAGGGGGCAAACGGCGAGGAGGTACCGTTCTATGTGAATTCGGTCCGCTTCGAATACTTGGGCGAATACAGCGTTATATCGTACGCTCAGGACATGCGCGAAATCCATGCTTCGCTGGCTAAAGCGCGAGAAGCGGAAGATCGTATGCAAATTATGTTCAATTCCATGCCTTTGTGCGCAAATTTTAGAACCAGAGATAAGGGAATTATTGACTGCAATGAAGAAGGGATTCGCTTATTCGGATTTGGAAGCAAAAAAGAATACATAAAAAATTACCACAAGGTTTATACGGAATATCAACCGGACGGCAGGCCTTCGGTGGAAAAGGCGAAGGAAGTTATAAACAAAGGTTTTGAAGAAGGATTTTTGCGTTTTGAATGGACATATCAAACGTTAAGCGGCGATCTCATTCCTAGCGAAGTCACATTTGTACGCGTTAAATACAAGGATGATTTTGTTTTGGCAACATATATACGCGATTTGCGCGAACAAAAGGCGATGATTCGCGAAATGCAAAAAGCCGAGATTGCCGAAGCGAGCAATAGGGCAAAGAGCAAATTCCTAGCCACTATGAGCCATGAAATACGCACCCCCATGAATGCGATTTTGGGCATAACCGAAATTCAACTGCAAGACGAATCTCTTGCGCCGCACTTAAAGGAGGCTTTCAGCGAAATTTACAATTCCGGCGATTTATTGATAGGCATTATCAACGATATACTTGACTTGACCAAAATAGAAGCGGATAAAATGGAACTCAACCCCACGAAATACGAGGTTGCAAGCCTTATCAACGATGCCGTGCATTTAAATATGATGCGTAACAGCAAGCCTGTGGAATTTGAACTTGAAGTGGATGAAAACGTACCGTTTATTCTACTCGGCGACGAACTGCGCATTAAGCAGATTTTGAACAATCTATTATCCAATGCTTATAAATACACCCACGAAGGTTGCATAAAGCTATTTATTTATACCGAAGCGGAAAAAACCGATGATGATGAGCAGATCACGCTTGTAATCAGAGTAAGCGATACCGGCCAAGGCATGACAGAGGAGCAGGTAGATACGCTTTTCACCTCGGAATATTCCCGTTATAATTTGGAAACCAACTACATGATTGAAGGCACCGGGCTAGGCCTTAACATAGTTTGGCGTTTGGTAAAACAGATGAACGGTACGGTTTCTGTGGAAAGCGAACCGAGCAAAGGCACTGTATTTACCGTGCGTATCCCTCAAAAGAAAGTAGGCGTTGAAATTTTAGGCAAAGAAACCGTTGAAAATTTGCGGAATTTCCGCATAAGCAGTTCTTCCCAGTTGAGAAGAGCGAAAATAGTGCGTGAATATATGCCTTACGGCAAAATTTTGATTGTTGACGATGTTGAGTCTAATTTATACGTAGCCAAGGGTTTAATGATGCCTTACGGTTTAGTCATAGATGTTGCTTCCAGCGGATTTGAGGCCATCAACAAAATCAAAGACGGTCAAATATATGATGTTATATTCATGGATCACATGATGCCGAAACTTGACGGCGTAAACACTACGAAAATCATACGGGATTCAGGTTATAAATACCCCATTGTAGCTCTCACGGCCAATGCTGTAATCGGCCAGTCTAAATTTTTCCTAGAGAACGGTTTTGACGAATTTATATCAAAGCCCATAGATATCCGCCAACTCAACTCTGTTCTCAATAAACTCATCCGCAATAAACAATCTCCCGAAGTAATAGCAAATGCACGGAAGCAAAGGCAAAACATGGATGAATCCGCTTTCCAGAGCGACATTTCCGAGGCGGATCCCACCCTACGGGCTGTTTTCCTTCTTGACATTAAAAAGTCTTTGCCCATAATAGAGGACACTTTCAAAAACATAGGCCACGCAACGAACGAAGATTTGCACTTATTTACGATTAATGTACATGCGATAAAAAGCGCGTTGGCGAATATAGGGGAAACTGTCGCTTCAAGGCTTGCATTTGTTTTGGAAAAAGCCGGAAAAGAGCAGAATAGGGATCTCATAAAAGCGCAGACTCAGTTATTGATAGATGATATACTCAACATAAAAGCAAAGATTGAATTGAAACAGAGGGGTTCCGATTCCACAAGCGAAGTTGACCAGGACCCCGGTTTTTTGCGCGAGCAGTTGCAAATAATTTGCAATGCTTGCGCGGATTACGATGAAAGACCGATTAATGCCGCACTTGAGGCTCTGAAAAAATTATTGTGGAAAAAAGAGACCAAAACTCTTATAGACAAAATCGGCGAGCAAATGTTATACGGTGATTTTGACGAAGTGCGCAGGCTTGCAGCAGAGGTATTGTAATTTTTTCTATAGTAGCCACTGATTAACTCAATG
>LIUH01000193.1:5737-11529 GCA_001462225.1 Fibrobacteria bacterium GUT31
ATACCCTATACCCAAGCGAGTTTATCAGCATTTACTATATTTCTCTAATGGTAATTTATAGTTGGAATGTGAACGGAATCCGCTCGGCAATCCAAAAGGGCTTTGCGGAATGGTTTGCAAAGATGGATCCTGACATTCTTTGCCTGCAAGAGGTGAGAGCAGAAAACGAGCAAATACCCGATGAGATACGGAATTTTTCCGGTTACGCCTCTTATTGGACAGCTGGTCAAAAGAAAAAAGGATACAGCGGAGTAGGCATTTACTCCAAAATTCAGCCGGAATCGGTCAATCACGGTTTTGGCATAAAGGAGTTTGATGAAGAGGGTCGTGTGGTGCAGCTCGTTTTTCCGGACTGGGTTTTGAACAGCATATATTTCCCAAACGGTGCCAAGAATGATGAAAGATTGGACTATAAGCTCCGTTTTTATGATGCCTTTTTGGAAAATTCTCTTATGTGGATATCTCACGGCAAGCACGTGGTAACCGTTGGCGACTACAATACCTGCCATAAAGAGATTGATATTGCCCGCCCGCAGGAAAACGAAGGCAATAGCGGCTTTTTGCCCATTGAGCGAGCTTGGCTGGATAAATATGTTGAAAGCGGCTTTGTGGACTCGTTTCGGGTTTTGCACCCAACGCAAAAAAACGCCTACACGTGGTGGAGCAATAGGGCTAACGCAAGGGAAAACAACGTTGGGTGGCGTTTGGATTATGCTTTTGTAGATGAGAGTTTAAAGGGCTGTATCACAAATGCCTCCGTGCACCCGGAGGTTATGATCAGCGATCACTGCCCTATTAGCATAGAGTTAGAAGTGCCGTTCCCGCCGATTATGAAACAGGCGCCGCAAGGCGAGGTTGTTTAAGTTTCATTTCTTCCAAGGGAAGTTGTGAAGCCGCCTGCTGTTATTGCCTTCTTGGTAAATGGGAATTTCGTAGTCGAATATGTAGAAGTCGGAGTTTTCCCTATGACGCAGGTTGGGAGCTACGCGAATTGCCATACCGCTGATCTGCTTTGAAACGGAAAAATCGTATTGAAAGCTCAGTTCGCCAAAGATGCTCTTTCTTTCGAAGTCATATCCGCTCCCTATTTGTATATGTTTTTTTTCCGTTCCCTGCCTGAAGTTCAACTGTGTGGCGAGTTTTTCACCGAGAAACAAACCGCCTTCGGCAAAAAGCAGGCTCTTGGACAAAAAACCGGAAAATTGAGGATGCAATGGAACTTGCCCGGTAGCATTTATGCCTTTTTGTTCCCCCCTTGTGTAGCCAAGGGTTAGGGCATGCGGGTTGGCTTTGTTGTATAATTTCCTTGCCAGCTGGGTTTGGCAACCGTAAATATCGGTGTTAAGCATACCGCAAGCCGCCCAAACGGGTATTTTCTCCGAATCCCATAACAGATAGTAACGGTCCAGAACATCTCTTTCGGGCAAGCGATCCTGATTTTTAGTTTTCAGCGAGGGAGATAAAGCCCCAACTAGGTAAAGATCAAGGGGTGCAGCCAAGACAGCATCTATGTCCAGAGCCAGACGAAGCGGATAAACATCCCTGACAAAAGAAACCGAGTGGTCAAAAGCCGGATTTACGTCTATATACACAATCGGCTCTTTTTCCGTTTTCAGGAGCGGTGCCTTTGCCTGAACGGCAGCGTAGGCAGAAAAGTCGTCCGTATGTTCAGGGGAATGCCAAGAAATGCCGCTGCTTGCCTCCAGGTAAGAAGGAATATCAAAAACGGCAAAGGGTCTTAATGTGAATGTTGCCGCTGCCCCATAACGATTTTTATACCAAAAATTTTCAACGCTAAAAGCGGCATATCTAATATCTATCTCACCGGCAACGGAGCCAACCGGAGAGTGCAGGTTTATATCGTAAATGCCGGCAACGGTCAGATTATAAGCTGTTTTGCTCTCTGAAAAGTTTTGCAACATTCCGGTGAAATACCAACGCTCGCCGGAGAAACCAAGTGCCGCTTTCTGCCCTTCTTCATAAAACGGCAAGATTATTTTTGCAGCAGGAGTTGGGTCCCTGCTTATTCCAAAACCCAGTTCCATAAAAGAAAGCGGCCGCATAGCAACGGAATGGCTAATTTCGCCTACATTCCCTATAAAGCCAAAACGCGTTGCATAACCGAGATCGCCCTGATCTATGGAATTAGGGGTTGGAGTATAAGAATAACCGTAGTAGCCGCCCGGAGTTATGAAAGCGAAGGCGTTTGTTATTAGCAATAGTATGCAAAGTAGTTGAGAGTTGAGAGTTGAGAGTTGAGAATTATTAGAGTTATATTCCAAATGGAACGCTTTTACAATAAACGTATGCAGTTTTTTAACTCTCAACTCTCCACTCTCCGCTTTCAACTTTAATTTTAATCCAAAAGATGCACCAAAAGTCCATCCCTTAGCTTTGGCTCAAACCATGTGCTTTTTGGAGGCATTATCCCGTTTGCGTCTGCTATTTCCATAAGCTCATCTAAAGATGTCGGGTACATGGCAAAAGCTACGGCGCATTCACCAGAATCCACCTTTGATTGCAACTCGCCAAGGCCTCTTATTCCACCCATAAAATCTATTCGCTGCGAGGTGCGGGGGTCTTCTATTCCGAGCAATGGCTTTAAAACCAAATTTTGCAAAAGGGAAACATCTAAGTTTTCTACGGGGTCTTTTTTGTGGTAAAATCTCTCTTGAAATTCGCAGTTATACCAATCTCCATTTAAGTAAAGGCTAAAGTTCTTTGCTTTTTGCGGTCTTGCAAGAGCGGGCATTTTTTCAACGCTGCAAATTTCAGAAAGGGAATCTAAAAATTCTTCCGCGATTCTTCCGTTTAAGTCTTTTACAAGCCTGTTGTAGTCCATAATACGCAACTGCGAAGAAGGAAAGAGAATGGCTAAAAAACGGTTGTATTCCTCGTTTCCTTTGTGTTCGGGATTCGCTTCTGCCCTTACCTTTGCGGCTCTTGCCCCAGCCGCGCTCCTATGATGGCCGTCTGCTATATATGTGCAAGGCAAAGAGGCAAACGATACGCGGAGCCTTTCTATGGTGGCTTCGTCGTCTATAATCCAAACCGTATGCCCGATTCCGTCTTCTGCCGTAAAATCGTAAATAGGAGTTTTTTGCAAAACCGGTTTAAACAAGGCGAATTGCCCCTTGTCTCTATATGTTAAAAACACAGGCCCGGTTTGCGCTCCTGTGGTTAAAATATGGTTCAGGCGGTCTTCTTCTTTGTCTGCTCTGGTAAATTCGTGCTTTTTTATGGAACCTTTAAAATAATCGTCTGCCTTTACGCAAGCCACCAGGCCATACTGTTCCCTGCCGTCCATGGTTTGACGGTAAACATAGAAGCAATGTTCTTTTTCTTGGAAAATAACGCCGTCTCTTTCCATTTTTTTCAGGTTCAGCTTTGCATGTTCATAAACCTCTTTGCTGTGGGCATCGGCTTCCGGAAGTTCAATTTCAGAGCGGGTTACTCTTAAATAAGAATAAGGCTTGCCTTCTGCCATTTTTGCTGCTTCGCTGCGATTCATAACGTCGTAAGGCAAAGACGATACCTCTGCGGCTAACTCAGGTTTAGGCCGCAGTGCGCGAAAGGGGTGTATAGAGAACATGGGAGTAATATAGAAATTCCAACCATAATTTTCTACATTTAGGCACATATGAGCAAATTCAAAATCATCGCAACAATGCTTCTGGTTTTCTGCGCTCTGGCAATGGCACAGAAGCCCAAGGTGGCGGTTGGTGCCGTGGGCGAGGAACCGCCCAAATCCGGAGCTTTGAAGGGTCTCAGTTCCCAGCTTACGAAGGCCATAGTCAAGAGCGGCAAATATACGGCTGTTGACCGCTCGGAAATCATATTGAAGCAATTGGGCAAGGAGTTCAAGTATCAGATGAGCGGCGCAGTTGAAGAGAGCCGCATAAAGCAGCTTGGAAAGCAGCTTGAAGTTGACTACTTGTGCATAATTGAGAGTTCAAGCGTGATGGGCGGGTATATGCTTGATGTCAAGTTGATTGATGTTGAATCTGCAGAATTGGTGAGCATGGGCAGCCTTCCGAATAATCTTAAGAATATAGAGGGTTTGATGTCTGTGGCCGAGCAGCTTTCAAAGGAGCTTTTGGACGGCGCAGTCTCCGGCGGTTCTTCTTCAAAGCAAGGTGGGGGAGTTTATTTTACCGACTCTAGAGACGGTAAAAAGTACAAAACAGTTAAAATAGGCTCTCAGACTTGGATGGCGGAGAATTTGAATTACGATGCAAACGGCAACAAATGCTATGATAACAAGCCAGCTAACTGCGAAAAGTACGGCAGATTGTATAATTGGGAAACAGCTAGTAAGGCTTGCCCTTCCGGCTGGCATTTGCCGAACGAAGGCGAGTGGGAATTGCTGTCTGAGGCTGTTGGCGGTGAAGAGATGGCAGGTGAAAAATTGAAATCCAAGAGCAGTTGGTATAACAACAGCAATGGCACGGATGAATTCGGGTTTTCGGCCCTTCCGGGCGGCGGTGGCTACTCGGATGGCAATTTCGGCGGTGTCGACGGCTACAGCTACTGGTGGAGTGCCGCGGAGTACAATAGCAATAGTGCTTGGCGCCGGTACGTGAGCTACGACGGCAGCAGTATGGACAGGGACAACAACTATAAGTTTAGCCTATTCTCTGTGCGTTGTCTCAAAGATTAACGCTGGGGCGTGGATTTCGGATTAGCGGGATACCAGCCTTTTTTTACGCGTTTTTCCTGTTCAAAGAGTTCATGGATGCTCCAAAATAGGGAGAAGCCAAGGACGGACAATAATACGGATACGGCTAGATTGCTTATAAATAGAGAGGCTATGCAGCAAATTAAGCCGAAAATTGCGAAAATAGGCCAACATTTTTTTCCAAAATGATATTCGCTTTTAATCACCACCGGATGAAGAATGCCTATAATCAGAAAAGTCCCCAAACCGACAATAATTCCGGAAAAATGCACAAACTGTATCACGAGGCTAAGTTAGAAAAATTTGGCTAACCATCACCTACTTTACTAAATTAAGCCTTAAAGCGGAGAATATTCAGTTGAAAATTGAAGAAAATTTAATCGCAAAAATAAAGGAACATGCGCTTTTTGCTGTGCTTTTAGACCCCGATTCTTCGGAAAGCGATGCTTTCTTGGAAATGGGAAAAACGGCTTTTGAAGGCGGAGCGGATTTGATTTTGGTGGGTGGTTCGCTAATAGGCAACGCAAATTTGCCTAAAAAAATAGCAGAATTGAAAAAGTCAATCGATATTCCGATAATTTTGTTCCCGGGCGGGGCCTCACAGGTTGTGCCGGGTTTTGATGCAATGCTTTTTACATCTCTTGTAAGCGGCAGAAACCCCCAGTACTTGATAGAAGAGCAACTGCGCGGCGGCTTGATGGTAAAGGCTCTCGGCATAGAGGCTTTTCCAACCGCCTATATGCTTATAAACAGCGGGCCGGCTACAGCGGTGGAATACATTTCAAACACCAAGCCCATTCCGGCTGATAAACCCAAACTCACAATGGCACACGCAATAGCCGCAGAACTCATGGGTATGCGCTGGACATACTTGGAAGCCGGCAGCGGTGCAGAAAATCCGGTTCCTTTGGAGCATATAATTTTAACCCGCAAAGCTACCAACCTGAACATAATAGCAGGGGGTGGCATAACAACTTCGCAAGACGCAGCCGCCCGCGCAAAAGCCGGTGCAAATGTAATAGTGACCGGAACAATTTGGGAGCATAATTTAGATATGAGGTTGATGAAGGAGTTTGCCGAAGCGATACATCTGAGTTGAGAGTTGAGAGTTGAG
>LIUH01000193.1:11543-23404 GCA_001462225.1 Fibrobacteria bacterium GUT31
AGTTGAGAGTTGAGAGTTTTTTGAAATGCGTTTCTTTGTCTGTTGGCTATAAGAGGCCTTTGGTGGAAAATTTGTCGTTTGAGATGGCGGGTGGGGAGTTGATTTGCCTGATTGGGCCTAATGGCAGCGGTAAAAGCACTTTTTTGAAAACCATTGCCGGTTTGCTGAGTCCGCTTGCGGGCAAAATATCTGTTTTTGAAAGAGATAGTTCTAAAATCGGAGCGAATGAACTGGCGAAATCTATAGCTTTTGTGCCGGCCGGTTTCCCGGCGGAAATCAATATAAGAGTTTTTGATTTTGTTGCCCTTGGCAGGGTTCCGCACACAAACGCTTTCGGAAAACTTGAAAAAAAAGATTTGGACATAACGAATTTTGCTATGGAGCAAACGGAAACCGCAAATTTTGCGAGGTTCAGGGTGAACAATCTCAGCGATGGCGAAAAGCAAAGAGTAGCTTTGGCACGTGCCTTGGCACAAGATACCAAAATTCTGCTTTTAGACGAGCCGACCGCCTTTTTGGACTATTCGCATCGCATAAAACTATTTGAATTTTTGAAAAAGGCTACAAGGGAGAAAGGCATAGCTGTGATGGTGAGCACCCATGAATTGGATTTTGCAAAGCGTTATTCGGATAGAATTTTGCAGTTATAAAAAACCCCCCGACCGGCGGCCGGGGGTTTTTATTTTTTAAGCTAAAAATTAGAACTTAAGAGCAGCATCTACGCCAACGGCAGTTCTGAATTTCTCGTTGACATTGTGCTTCTTGCCGGCTTCTTCATATTCAGGACCCTCAGGACCAATAGTAAGAGCAACATAGGTTCCCAAAGCGAGATTGCCGATGGTAGCTATATAGCCAAGTTGGGGTGTTAACGCTAAGGTACGAGGACCATCGTCTTTTAACGGAAGTTCATCGCTCATGCCTGGGACAGCCGGGTCAACTTTCGCTTTGGATCTGGTTAAACCTACTGCAGCATCAAAGCCCACCCAAATGGTGCTTTTTTCGGTAAGAGCAAGGTCTAGCTCAATGCCACCGTTGAAGTCCAGGCCTCTGGTGTATTTGACTTTAAAACCGGGAGGAACATCTTGACTAGTAATTGCTTCAGGGGTTGGGGTATAGATTGCCAAATCGAAGTTGCTGCCCAAAGTGAGAGCACTTGTGAGTGGCATGGAGAACTGAACATTCGGCTTGAAACTCCAAGTAGCACCCTCACCGAGCGGGACACCGAAATCAACACCCGCGCTCAAAAGAGAGATGATCTGGTAGCGTGCGCCTAGCACATAATTACCCCATGCATCTCCCCATAATTGGGATGTCAATTCCAAATTTGCTAGCGGGCTATAGCGGACCTTAAATCCGAACCCATCGTCGCCTTCATACGCACGGCGGCCTTGCTCGGCAAATATTTTCACTTCTCCTTTTCCGTCTTCTATCACAGGGAATTTATCCCAAGCGGCAAAGGCAGATACGGTACAACAAACGAGAGCTGTTGCTAGAACTTTTTTCATAAAAAACTCCTTTTTTTGGTTTTACTGCCAACAAACGTAGCAAAAAAAATGACACAAGTCAAGGATTTTGTTAAGAAAATGCAAAAAAACGGTTACAAAATGCAAAAAATAGGGATAAACGGCGATTTTTTCTACATTTCTCCCAATGCTACCGAAAATGCGCCTAATAACTCCAGATATATTGCAGCAGGACCTAAACCCAACTCAATATGAGGCCGCTATTGCCGTTGATGGCCCTATGCTGATTCTAGCGGGTGCAGGTTCGGGCAAAACCAGAACTATTGCTTATAAAATAGCGCATTTGATTTCCTGCCACAACGTTGAAGCAAGGCGAATAGCAGCGGTGACCTTTACCAACAAAGCCGCAAAGGAAATGAAGGAGCGAATTGCCAAAATTTTGGAATATCCGCAAATTCGTTTGGACTGGATGGGAACTTTTCACAGCCTTTCCGTAAAAATTTTGAGAATATGCCTTGCAAACCCCGCTGTTATAGATGCACTTAGATGGAAGTACACAAAAAACTTTTCCATATACGATGACGATGACCAAAAAAAATTGCTGAAACTCATCGTTGTTCCCATTGAAGGCGATATGGCAAATGCAGCCCGAATAAAAAAAATAACAAATACTATTTCATCTTGGAAAAATAGAGGCATTTCACCCGAAGGAGCCTTAGCCCAAAGCTTTTTCGCAGACCAAAAAGAGTTAGCGAATTATTACGAAGAGTATCAGGAACGGTTGATGGATGCGAATGCGATGGATTTTGACGATTTGCTCTTGCGAGCCGCAGAAGTTTTGGAAAAAGTCCCGGAGATAGCGGCTCAATTCTCAGAGCATTTCAGGTATATCTTTGTCGATGAATACCAGGATACAAACGATGCGCAATATATTCTTTTAAAACTATTGCTTTCCAACGGCAACAGGAACATAACCGTTGTAGGCGATGACGACCAAAGCATTTACGGCTGGCGCGGCGCAAACTTGAACATAATACGCAGTTTTCACCGCGACTTTGCACCGGTGCAAATAGTTAAGCTGGAAGAAAACTACCGCTCCACCGCAAATATCGTAAAAGCGGCAGGTTCCGTTATCGCAAACAACAAACGCCCAAAAGAGATGGAAAAGCAGGTTTTTTCAAACCAAGAAAAAGGCTCGCTAATCCACGTAAAACAAGTTATAGACGATTACTCAGAGGCCAATGCCCTAGCAAATAAAATTCTTTTGCAGGGGAATTATTCCCAAACAGCCGTGTTTTATCGCATAAACGCTCAAAGCCGCTTAATAGAAGCCGCTCTCAACAAACTCCGAATTCCAAACGTTATAATAGGCGGCACAAGATTTTGGGATAGAATGGAAGTGAAGGACATTTTGGCATATATGCGGCTTTTGGTGAACAAACAGGACAATGCCGCCCTTTTGCGCGTGGTAAATGTTCCGCCGAGGGGTCTTGGGAAAAAAACAATAGAAACCTTGCAGCAAAACGCTGAGTATAACGGCACGTCGCTTTGGGATGCTTTGCCGACCGTGCCAAAGCTGGAACCATTTGCGAAACTCATGAACGGTTTTGTGCAAGAACCCGGCGAATCCATAGTTTTTTTGACAAAAAAAATAATAGAAAACACGAAATACGGTGAATACCTTGAAAAAGACGACCCGGAAAAAGCGAGCGAAAGAAAAGCCAACATTGACGAAATGCTAAGGGGCGTGGAGGACTTTTGCGAAGACAATCCCGATGCGACCCTTGAATCCTTTTTGCAAGACATTGCCCTTTTAACAAGCGCAGACCGCAAAAACGAAAACTCTGTGAATTTTGTGACCCTTATGACTTTGCATTCCGCAAAGGGCTTGGAATTTGATTCCGTGCATATAGCGGGCTGCGATGAAGGCATTTTGCCGAGCAGAGCTTTTGAAGGAGACTACACAGCAGAAGAAAAGAGGGAAAAATTGGAAGAAGAACGGAGGCTTTTTTATGTAGGCTTAACCAGAGCGAAAAAAAATCTGTTTCTCTACACGTGCAAAAACCGTTTTTGGCACGGCGAGCAAAAAGGCTTTGCCCCAACCTCATTCATAGAAGAGATGGACACCTCAACCATTTACTTTGAAAGGCTATCCAATGCCCAAAGCTCCCCGTTCAGCATATCCATAAATAGGCCACCGATGTACGGGCGTTGCCCGCAACGCCCCTACGAATACGACGAATACAGCCAAGTAGAACTCGGACTGGTGGGTAAATTTGCGCAACACAACAAGTACGGCAAGGGAAAAGTGGTGGGGCAAAACGGCTCAGGCGAGAATACCCAGGTTGAAATTTTGTTCGCAGACGGCGTAAAGCGGAAATTTGTGCTGAAATTCGCGAATCTGCGTTTTAGTTAATTTTCTATCTTCCCCCTATGCCAAACTCCAAACCCCCTGTGCAAGAAAGATTCGCTAACTGGTATATACCCCTAATTAGCAGAAACAAATTCAAAGCCTTAGCATTTTGCCTAGGTATAATACTCCTTTGCGCAGTGCCCATACTCGTATATCCAAAGCTAAAACTAGATGCGGATTTATCAAAACTCCTGCCGGAAACCACGCCTAGCGTTATAGCTCTGAAAGAATCTTTTAACCGATTCGGCAGCACAGATCGTTTTACAATTGCGCTCCAAAGCAAAGACGTAGAACTCGTTGCAAAATTGCAAGACGAAATAAGAGATTATATTCAACAAAACTGGGAAGGCGATTTTGTCACCGTTTCGGTGGACAACGATAACAAATTCTTTAAAGACAACGCTTTGCTTTACCTGCCTATTGAACATTTGGAAAGAATTAGGGATAATCTGGAAGATGTTCAACTGGAAATCGGGCGAAAAAACCTGCCGTTGGTGGTGGATTTGGTGCAAAGAGAAGAAAAGAAAGAAAGAGTTTGGTTTGATGCAAATATCCCGCAAGAGCTTGGCCTGCCGGATGAAGCTGCGAGCGCGTTTGACGCATTCTTTAAATCGGAAGAAAAAGACTCCACCGGAGCCGAAATAGCCGTTGTTGCCGCATGGGACCCTAAAGCTCCTGTTCCCGATAGCCTGAAAACAAGATTAATCGGTTGCCCGGGTCCCGACAGCATCACAGGCGATACTTTATTCAACGGTTCCGTACAGGCAAAACTGGCCAAGCCCTCAACCGATTACGCCTTTGTAGAGCATATTCTAGCCCGTTCCGATACCCTTATCAAGCACTTTGACAGTGTTTCAAAGGCAAGGCAGTACCCGCATTCGATTCGCTTTTCCGTTGAAGGAACTTACGAAGGGCTTAAAGAAGTGGAAGATTTGAAAAACGATTCCGTTACCTCTTTTGCCATAAGTTTAATGCTTATAATAGGGTTAACAATCTGGTTTTTCAGAAGCGTTAAGGGACCAATTCTGATCATATTAACCGTACTTTACGCTTGTATCTTGATGCTCGCCTTTACCGCTATTTTTTACGGAACGCTTAATCCGTTCACGGTTTTTGTCGCAACCATAATTTTGGGAATAGGCATAGATTATTCCATACATTTTTTAGGTACAGCGCAAAAATTCTTGCCAAAGAGTTCCGGTTTGGAAGAGGCTTTGAAACACGCTCAAACTGAGATGTTTAAGCCGTTTGTTTTAGCAAGCATAACCACTATCGCCGCATTTCTCACGCTTTTGGCAGCACATTTCCGCGGGTTTTACGAATTTGGCGTGGTGGCTTCTTTCGGTGTACTGTTCAGTATGCTCTCTGCCGTTTTGGTTTTGCCTGTGATTATATTCTGCGTTGGCGGCATTCCGGCTGCAGCAAAAAACAGTTTTCTGCCGGCAGCTTGGAGCGAGGCGAGAATTTTCAAATTCTTTAAGCATCTTGCAATTATCGGCATTATTTTGGGAATAGCTCTCCTATTCTTTGCTCCATACGTGGACTTTGAACACAACCTCAAAAATCTGCGCAGAGAATCAACGGCAACCAAGGCTCAACAGGGCATTGCTACCAGCGTAACAATTAAAAGCACCCGTACATCCTCAACTCCCGCTGCAGTTATGGGTGACTCACTGTGGCAACTGGACAAACTCTACGACACGCTGATGATACGCTTGCACAAGGAGAAGGACACAACGCTTCGCAGTTTTTTAACGCTTAAAACTTTTGTTCCTCCCTTAGATTCTCAAATAGCTAGGCTGGCGATGATAGAGGAAATTCGCGAACTGGCAGAGGCTAGGGTTTTTGACAAAGCCTCAGGCGATGATTCCAGCAATATTGTAACATTACGTGAACTTGCGCAAATAGAGAATACTTTTACCGCCGAAGATATTCCCGAATGGGCTTTGGATTTGCTTCGCGAAAAAGACGGAAGCTACGGCAAAATCGGCTTTATTTACGGTAGATACCCGAGTTGGGATGCGCACGCCGTTCGTAAATTTCAAGAGGATTACGGAAATTGGGATTTTGACGGCAAATCGGACAGCAAACCGCTAAGGGTGTTCTCCTCGCAATTCATTCTTTCCGATGTTATAGAATCGGTAAAAGCGGATAGTTTTAATTTGGCGTTTTTGATAACGGTCATGATATTTGCAAGCCTTGCGGTTAGCCTTAGAAAACTGTCGTTATTCGCCACGGGCTTTTTGTCTTTTGCAATGGGAATAGTGTTATCACTTGGCATCATAGGCTTTTTAACCTATTTCTTCGATTTCGGAAAAATAGGTATTTACAATGTTATAGTGATTCCTATGGTTTTGGGTATTGGCATAGATGCTTCAATTCATTTTATAATAAGTTGGACATCAAGCGATAAAATGACCTTGAGAGCGCTCTTAGACACCACCGGCAGAAATGTTATGGCGAGTTCTACCACAACGGCTGCGGGTTTTGTCGGAATGCTATTCACGGCTCACAAGGGTTTGAAAAGCATTGGCGACCTCGCTTGCATGGGAATAATGGTTTTCCTCGTAACCAGCGTAGTTTTCTCTATGTTCTTTTGCGCAGTGTGGCTGAAGAAGAAATCAAATTCGTAGGTTATTAGGGTCGCATATTGTCGTTGCGCAAAAGCGACCGTAAAATTTCGCTTGCGCCGACTGCCCGCTTTCTCCAAGTTAGAGATAAACTATCGGTAGTCGGCGAAAAGCCGTTCCCCCGCTCCGCCTTAAAAATTTCCTCGCTTGCAAGCCCGCCCGTCAAAACAAAATCTCTGAACCCCAAAAAATATGCATCCTGCGAAAAGAATAATGCGGGCTGTTCGGCGGGGCGTTCCTCTGCGAGCAAATCATAACCCCAAAAATGATTTTCGCTTCTCACCTGCGAGAGGTCCAAAATCGTGGGTGCAATATCCAACTGCGAAGCGACATCTTCACGAATTTCCAACCCTTTGAAAAGATTTGTATCGGGTGAAAATATGCCTAAAAAAATTTGCGCGGCAGAAACACCGATTGGTTGCGGGTATGCGTAATCAACGGAATCAACAGGGGTATCGTGGTCGCCTAAAACTATTATCACCGTGCGTTGAAAATCGGGGCGAGCAGCCAGACATGCAAGCAAACGCCCGAACTGGTTATCTGTGTATTGCAAAGCGTTTCTGTATCTGGTCATTACGTTATCCGGTTTCGGTGCAAAACTATCGGGATAGCCGTAAAACGGAATGTGCGTTGAGGCTGTGTTATATACCAAAAAATACGGTTTGTCCGTAGGCAAATCATTCAGCAAGCGAAGCGTTAGGTCCATTCCCAAACTGTCTGTAATTCCTCCGATTTCCGCATTGCCGATAGTTTGCCAATTATTTCCGAAAAATTTTGTCACAAACGGCAGAGTATGGTCAAAAATAGGGTTGGAAACCGTCATATAAGTTTTTGTATAATCGGTTAATAATTCAGGAAAACCGGTGAAATGATTTGAGGCGTAAAAACTCGGCACATCTCGGTTTGGGTGCGAGGAAAAACCTAAATAAGTTGCCGTTGTTCCTCTAACGGTAGGATAGCCGCCGCTGAACGCATTTTTGAACCAAAGCCCTCCGCCTTTTGCGAGTTCCCATAGATTGGGTGCGAAGGTCGTATCGCCGGAGAGCATTTGGTTAAAAATTCTGCCTTTATATGATTCGCCGAAAACGAGAATTATGTTATATGGAATTTTTGCCTTGTATTCGTGGGTTGGTGCGGTGCGGAATGCGGGAAATTCCGTTGCATTTGGGCGGTGTCCGGAAAATTCGGGCGGGAGAAATGCGTCAAAATCTTTGATATTTTCTTCTGTGATTTTATAGTTGTCCCTAAATCTCTCAAAAATTTCCACAACGCCAATGTGCAGAACCGGTGCGGTTAGCGTGTGTTTGCCGAGCGTGAAACGCATATCGACAGGTGCATTTATGATTGGAATTGTTTTAATTCCCCTTGTTCCGCTTAAAAATAAAATGAGCGGAATTGCCGAGAGAAGAATCCCGGAAATTCCGAGAAAAAGCGGAACTTTAATGCTGAGGGGTTTGAAAGTTTTTTTTCGGAACGGAAGGAAAATAGCCGCTGCAATACCGCCCGCCAACCCCAAAAATAACAACGTTGCCCACAGCGCGGTTCCCTTTGCATCTCCGCCGAGCATGGAAACGGTTGTGCTGTCAAAAATGTTTGATATGTGAAAATATGTCCGCAAAAATGAATACGAAAGCCGTTGGTGGCTAAAGCGCAAAACCTGGAAATCAACAGTGGCAACTGCAAGATAAAAGCCTAAGAAAACGGCAAGCAACCGTGCGGGAAGCAGAGAACTCCGCCACCGCCATTGCCACAATGCAAAAAAGAAAGACATAAACAGAATGGCCCCGAATGCCATGCAGAGTTGCCAAAGCTCCTTCCCTTGATAGAGTTCCCGCATTGAAAGTCCAAGGGCATCGGGCAATGCCCAAAAAAGCACGAGCATTGCGGTTTGCAAAAGCATTGCGGCAATGACTATGAAAACAATCGGGTAAAACATTGCCGGCAAGATAGCAAATTTCAGGATTATCTTCAAACTTTGGGCAAACTCGCAAAACCGTTTTCCAACTCTTCATCGGTCGGAATATGATCGCTCATGGTTTTGGCATTATATTGCATATAGGCACTCATATCAAAATAACCGGTTCCCGTTAAGCCAAAGAATATGGTCTTTTTTTCGCCGGTGCGTTTGCATTCCAAAGCCTCATCTATAGCAACCTTGATTGCATGGGAAGATTCCGGAGCGGGCAGAATGCCTTCGATTTTTGCGAATTTAATTGCCGCATCAAAAACTTCGGTTTGAACCGCGGTGCGAGCTTCAATAAATTTATCATGATACAATTGCGAAAGCGTGGAATTCATGCCGTGGTAGCGAAGCCCACCGGCATGGTTCGCCGGCGGAATATAACCGCTTCCCATGGTGTACATTTTTATAAGCGGGGTTGTCTGCGCCGTATCGCCAAAATCATAAGCGAATTTTCCCCTTGTAAAAGACGGGCAGCTCGCCGGTTCAACCGCTATAATTTTCACATCGCTTTTGCCCTGCAATTTTTCGCCCATAAACGGAGCAATCAAACCGCCGAGATTAGAACCCCCGCCTGCGCAGCCTATTATTATATCCGGCTTAACTCCGTATTTGTCAAAGGCAATTTTGCATTCAACGCCTATTATGCTTTGGTGCAAAAGAACATGATTCAAAACGCTACCCAAAACATAGCGGCATTGGGGGGTTGTAACCGCTTTTTCAATAGCCTCGCTAATAGCGCAACCGAGAGAGCCGTTAGTGCCGGGTATTTTTTTCAAAATCTTTTTTCCGGCTTCTGTTGTGTTTGAGGGCGAAGGAATGAGCGTTGCTCCGTAAGTTTCAATTAAGGCTTTGCGATAAGGCTTTTGCTCTGCGCTTATTTTCACCATATACACAGTTAAATCCAGCCCATAGTATGCACACGCCATAGCCATTGCACTCCCCCATTGCCCAGCGCCGGTTTCTGTGGTAAGGCCGGTTAAGCCGGCTTGTTTCGCATAAAATGTTTGCGCAGCCGCAGAGTTTAATTTGTGCGAGCCGCTCGTATTTGTTCCCTCGTGCTTATAATAAATTTCGGCAGGTGTGTCCAGGGCTTTTTCCAAAAAATAAGCTCTGATAAGGGGGGCCGGCCTATAGGCTCTGTAAAATTCCAGAATTCCGTCCGGAATGGGAATGAATTCGGTTGTTTCATCCAATTCTTGCTTTATGCATTCTTTGCAAAAAACGGCATCCAAGTCTGCGGCTGTTGCAGGCTTAAGCGTACCTGGGTGAAGCATCGGGGCAGGTTTATTTTTCATAAATGCCCGTAAATTATACCAATATTTCGGCAATTCTTCTTCTGAAAGATAAAGGCGGCTGGGTATATGTTTCGTCATGGGGGGGAATGTAGAAATAATCAGCGGCACCTCTGCAAATTATTTCTTGGCAAATTTAACAATAAAGTAGCTGGCCATTGAAGCGTAAAACTGTCCGTATTTTTCTATCTTTCCTTTATGAAAAGCGAATTAATAATCCATCCCTTTGAGCCTATTTACAACCAAGATTCCCGTGTATTGATTTTAGGCTCCTTTCCATCTCCGGCCTCAAGAGCGAACTACTACTACGGCCACTCTCAAAACAGATTCTGGAAAACCATCTCCGAAATTTTCAACGAACCGCTGCCCGCTCCCAACCGCGAATCAAAACGCAATTTCATACTCTCGCATCGGCTTGCTTTATGGGATGTCCTTCATTCCTGCGAAATAACAGGTGCAGACGACAATACCATACGCAATCCAACTCCGAACAAATTCCGGCCATTGCTTGCAAAAAGCCAAATACGTACAATTTTTACCAACGGCAAAAAAGCCACCGAGCTTTTCCAAAAATTATGCGCTGAAGAAGCCGGCCAAAATTCCATCTACCTACCGTCCACAAGCCCGGCAAACAGGGCTTTGCAAAAAAAGCCGGAATTTATGCTCGCTTGGAAAATGGTGCTGGTAGGTCAATAATTTAATCCGGCATTACCAATAGCAGAACAAAAACCGGGAGGAAGGTATCATCGTGGCATCAAAAAGGTATCGTCTTTTTATTTTCGTGATACCTGCGGCGAGTTTGTTGGGAAGGGGGAGGGGGGGTGTATGGCGAAGGTATCATAAAACCGAAAACGTGATACTTACAAAAATGATATATTAAATTATATTTAATAGACAAATTTAGGAGTATATTTATGACAAAGATAAAGTCTGTCTTATTAGCAATCGCATTGGCGATACTATTTCACGGCAATGCGTTTGCGCAAGGCAAGGATACGGCGTACGTGCCGTTCAGTGTCAACGCCAATGCTACTGCCACTGCCAAGCTCAACGGTGTTGAAAAAGCTACAGCCTCGCTGAGGGCTGGGCTGGGTATTGTAGATACCCTCTACATAATCGTTGAAGCAACCACCCCGATTGCGAGGTACAATACGCAAGGCCCGCCGGTGGCTATGTACAGTTCCAGAGGGAAAATATCCCTTGAGCTGTCTCGGCAGTTCGGGAGCACGGATATTGCCTTGTATTCGCTGAACGGAAAACAGATTATGAGAGGCAGGGCGGATGGCTCGGAGGGGAGCATATCGCACCATGATATTAAGACGGGCGTTTATCTGCTCTCTGTGAAGGGAGCGGGCGGCAACACATTCACATCACGCTATGCACATAGTGGCGGCGGATTGAATATAGATGTGGCGTTCCAAGACGGAAAGTCTGCTAGCTCGCGGTTAGAAAAAACTATTCCGGGGAATTGGACTATTACCGTCTCGGCACCGGAACGCTTGGATTCCGTGTATGCACTTGTTCCCGAAGTTGGAAAGGGGAATACTTCTGTGCAGAATATAACTCTGCACAAAATTGTGAAATCCAGCCCGACCGTAACATGGCCCACAAGCCTAACCGCAACATACGGGCAAACACTGGCGAATGTAACATTGCCGGGCAACGGCACAGGCGAAGGGACATTCACATGGACAGCAACCCCTGCCACCCCAGTCGGAACGGCAGGGCTGCAAACACATGAAATGACCTTTACCCCCACAAATTTCGCCGATTACAGCATCGTGACGAACGACGTAACCATTACCATCAGCAAAGCCAACCCAACCGTAACATGGCCCACAGGCTTAACCGCAATAAGAGGGCAAACATTGGCGGATATACCACTGATAGGCACCGGCGTAGGAGCCGGGACATTCACATGGACAACCCCTGCCACCTCAGTCGGAGTACTAGGACAGCAGATACACAACATGACCTTCACACCGACCGATGCTGCGAATTACAACACGCTTACGCAGGATGTAGTTATTACCGTGAACAACCCCGACCCAGTTGTAACATGGCCCACAACAACTCCAATCACCTACGGAGCGGCACTTT
>LIUH01000193.1:23562-23742 GCA_001462225.1 Fibrobacteria bacterium GUT31
AGCGGCACTTTCAACATCAACATTCAGCGGCGGAGTAGGCGCCGGCGTATTCGCGTGGGCAGGGGATGCCAGCACGATTATCCCCACTGTTAACAACAACGGATATGAAATGACCTTTACCCCGACCGACCCGAATTACAACACGCTAACGAAAGCTATAGCTATCACGGTGAACAAAGC
>LIUH01000193.1:23913-24198 GCA_001462225.1 Fibrobacteria bacterium GUT31
GTAACATGGCCCACAGCGGCAACTATCACCTACGGACAAACGCTTGCGAATGCGGTGTTCACAGGCGGAAACGGAGAAGGCTTATTTGCATACACTCTGTCAACTCATGCTCCTAATGTGGGAAACAGCGGCCAGGTTTTTGAAGTAACCTTCACCCCGACCGATGCTGTGAATTACAATGTGCTTAAACAGGATGTAGCTATTACCGTGAACAAAGCCGACCCAACCGTGACATGGCCCACAGCGGCTCCAATCACCTATGGAGCGGCACTTTCAACATCAACA
>LIUH01000193.1:24356-24525 GCA_001462225.1 Fibrobacteria bacterium GUT31
CAACATCAACATTTAGCGGCAGCGCAGGTACTGCCGGCACATTCACGTGGACTAACGGCGCGACTATTCCAACCGTTGACAACGCCGGATATGAAGTAACCTTTACCCCGACCGATATAGCAAATTACAACACGATAACGAAAGTTATAGCTATCACGGTGAACAAAGC
>LIUH01000193.1:24678-29914 GCA_001462225.1 Fibrobacteria bacterium GUT31
ACCGTAACATGGCCCACAGCGGCTCCAATCACCTACGGAGCGGCGCTTTTAACATCAACATTTAGCGGCGAAGCAGGTGACGGCATATTTGAGTGGGTAGGCGGCTCGGTTATTATTCCAACCGTTGTTAACCCCGGATATGAAGTAATCTTTACCCCGATCGATATAGCAAATTACAACACGATAACGAATGTTATAGATGTCACGGTGAACAAAGCCGACCCAGCCATAACATGGCCCGCAAGTTTAACCGCAACAATCAGCCAAACACTCTCGGAAATATCATTGCCGGTGGACGGAGCCGGGATATTCGCATGGGTAAGCCCGACCGATGACGTGGGAACTGCAGGGGAGCAGTTGCACGAAATGACCTTTACCCCGACCGATAAAGCGAATTACAACACGCTTACGCGATATGTAGCTATCATGGTGTCTGGAGTTCATCTCTCCTGCGCCTCAGTGCCGCTCACCGGATTTTCGGGCCAGGCGATTACCCCGCCGGCATTGACCTGCAGCAATAATGCGGCGCCAGCCAAAGTTGAGTGGACAAATGCGCCTGTTTGGGGCAGTCCTGTTGCAAACATATACAGTAATATAGGAGCAACCGCTGATTGCGGCACAGCAAAAGATTTAAGTGCTTCTTGCGGCGGTACGCTGACGGTTAGCGGTGATGGCGCCGTCTGCGCCTTGTCCGACATTGGGTATGAGGGCTCTCCAGTAGCAGAGCCTGTGGCTCTTTGCCGTGATGGCTCGCAACCTAGCCAATTTGCTTACGCCGGCAATTCGCCGGATTGGAACAATCCTGTTGTGGGAACTTATCCGTTGACTGGGGCGGGGATATGCAACGGCCAGCCTTTTGTGGTTGACTGCGGCACACTGGAAATTAAAGAGGTTGAGCTTGCTTGCGACGATGTGCCGGATTCCGGGACCGAAGGCGTTGCAATTGCTCCGCCCGCTTTAAGTTGCAACAATGGCAGCGCTGTTGGCACTCCAAATTGGGCAAACGCACCGACTTGGGCAAATCCTGCTCCAGCCACATACTCCAATGTAGGAGTAAGCGCAACTTGCGGCAGTTCTGGCACCAAAACGGCTACTTGCGGCGGCTCGCTTACGGTTGAACCGCTTGCGTTGTATTGCAACCTGCCAGCCTCAACTGGGGTTGAGGGCACTGCAATAGCGCAGCCTGTGGTTACTTGCCGTAACGGTAATGCACCTGCCAACACTATTATATTAGGCTCCCAGCCAAATTGGAGCAATCCTGTTCCGGGATATTATGAGATGTTTGCGATAGCCAATTGCGGAGAGGGCTTTAAAACGGCTAATTGCGGCACATTGACGGTTGATGAGGTTACGCTCGTCTGCAGCGGAGTGCCAACTTCCGGGTCCGAAGGTGTTGCAATTACTACTCAGCCAACTATTACCTGCAGCAACAGCAGCTCTCGCGGCAATATAACTTGGTCCGATGCGCCGACTTGGAGCAATCCTGAGCCCGGCACATACAACAGTATAAAAGCAACCGCGACTTGCGGCGGCTCGGCTCCCAAAACGGTTACTTGCGGCAGCACGCTGCTGGTTGTTCCGGCTACGATTGAGTGCGCCATGGCCAAAACAGGGTCTGAGGGCACTGCAATAGCACAGCCTACGGTTACTTGCAAAGATAACTCGACACCTACCGGCATTAATTTCACCAACGCCCCGAATTGGAGCAGTCCGCTTTCGGGAACTTATCCGGTGCTTGTGACGGCGAATTGCTCAAGCGGTGCTTCGCCTCAGGCTTCTTGCGGCACATTGACGGTTGATGAGGTTACGCTCACCTGCGGCAGCTTGCCGGCTTCGCATCATCAGGGCATCGCTCTGCCCGAACCCACTGTGACTTGCAGCAACGGCAGCACTCGCGGCAATATAACTTGGTCCAATGCGCCGGCTTGGAGCAATCCTCAGCCCGGCACATTCAACAATATAAAAGCAACCGCAACTTGCGGCAGCTCGGCTGCCAAAATTGCTAATTGCAGCGCGGTGACGGTTAATGCAGCCACGCTCACTTGCGGCAATGTGCCTGCGACCGGATATACGACCATAGAGATAGCGCAGCCGACTGTGACTTGCAGCAATGGACAAACAGCATCCAATGTGAGATGGGACGAGGCACCTAATTGGGTAGATCCTAATGTTGCCGGCACATACAACAGTGTAAAAGTAAGGGCAAATTGCGGTTTGACAAACGATTTAAATGCCAACTGCAACGGCTCATTGACAGTGCAGCCTATTCTTACTTGCAGCTTGGCGGCCACTACTGGGTTTGAAGGCACTGCAATGGCTAGGCCTACGGTTGCTTGCAATTATGGCGCGTTGGATAATTCCAGCATTGTTTACACCGGCAATAACACCGTTGTGCCGAATTGGGACAATCTTGGCCCGGGAACATATAATGTGCTAGCGGCGGCGAAATGCGGCGGCAAACAAGCACAGCCGGTTTCGTGCGGCACATTGAATGTTGCCGCTGTTACGCTCAGTTGCGCCGCCACCTTGCCGTCTTCACATTATGAGGGCATTCAACTAAGCCAGCCTAGTGTAACCTGCAGCCACGGCACTACCGGCACTATAACTTGGGCTAACCAACCGAATTGGAGCAATCCTGTTGCCAACACATACACCAATGTGACAGCAACAGCAAATTGCGGCCTGGTTACCAAAACGGCTAATTGCGGTTCGGTGACGGTTAATGCAGCCACGCTCAGTTGCACCACCTTGCCGTCTTCACATTATCAGGGCAAGGTACTAACCGAGCCTACTGTAAACTGCAACAACGGCATAGCTCGCGGCGCTATAACTTGGACTAACAACCCGGCTTGGAGCAATCCTCAGCCCGGCACATACTCCAATGTAACAGCACAAGCAACTTGCGGCCTGGTTACTAGATCGGTTAATTGCGGTTCGACGACGGTTAATGCGGCTACGCTCACTTGCAATGGCGCTTTGGAATCGAGACAGTTTGTCGGCACTGGGATTACCGCCCCGAGTTTAACCTGCAACAATGAAACATCGGCAACCAATATCACTTGGTCTAGTTCAGCGGGTCAACTGAATTGGAGCAGTCCGGCGAAAGGCAAATACGGCGAGATAAAAGCAACGGCAAATTGCGGCTTGACCACTTTAACGACCGGCAACTGCACCGACAACGGCGGCCCATTGCAAGTCTATGAAACCGTTGCAATAAACGGCAAAACATGGATGAAGGAAAATTTGAACTACAACAACTCTAATTCCGTTTGCTACGGAGACAACTCTGCTAACTGCGATACGTATGGCCGTTTGTACAATTTCTCAGGGGCTAACGCAGCATGCCCCAGTGGGTGGAGTTTGCCAAACGATTATGAGGTGCAGAGTTTGTTTGAGTTTGCCACCACGGAATCTAGACTGAAGGCGACAAGTGGTTGGAGTGATAATAATAATGGCACGAATGAAACCGGCTTTTCGGCTCTGCCCGGCGGCAAAGGCGTCATACCACTGGGCGGCTACAGCATAACATACAGCTTAATCAACTCGGAAAGCTACTGGTGGTCCGCCGTCTACCAAGGCAACTATTATTACTATTACATCGACAACAACCCCACCAACGTCAGCCGCGCCTCCATGACAACTAGCTTTAATTCTAATTACCATTACGTTCGTTGTGTCAAGAACTGAGGTGTAACTAAGATTGGAGGGGATTTTTGAGTAAAAGACCCCCGCCCCTGTGGGGCGGGGGTCTTTTTTTTTTTTGCCACGTCGTGGGGAAGGGGGCGATGTCGTGGTGGAAGGGGCGACCGCAAGGGTCGCCCTTACATACGGTGTGTGGGTGCATTTGCCGTGATATGCGATGTTGTGGTGATGCGTACGGTGCAACGGGGGGTGCACATTTTGCCATGTTGTTTGCGGCGTCGTTTGCCACGTCGTGGGGAATGGGGCGATGTTGTGGTGCAACGGAACGTTGTGGTGCACATTTTGCCACGCCATATGATGCCATTTTTGCACCACAAATCCAAGCATTGATAAGGCTGGGGTCTTTTTTTGTTGAAATCTGTCAACATATGTTTGCACGCCGGGCACAGGAAGTGCCGAATAAAATGACAGTTATTAATTTTTTTTGTCCATTTTGTCTAAATATTTGTTATATTTACAACAGAAATTGCATAACAGGAGTTTTTATGAAGAAAAAAAGAGAAAGAAAAATGCGTATGCCTCCCACTGATGGAAGCATAAAACTGTCAAAGTATGCTTTATGGTGTTTAAAACACCCCGATGGTATACCTATGGTAATTCACGATATGCGTGCAGTAATGAGGTAGTATGCGTTATCTAATAGATACGAATATATTGCTGTTTATGATTAAGGAAAGCGATCGCCTTTCTAAAGATGTTTCCGAGTTGCTTTTTGACACATCAAACGCAATAAATATTAGCTCCAGAAGCATAGAGGAAATTATCCTTTTGCTTAGAATTGGCAAAATTGAAGTTCCTCAATGGAAAGAAACAAAAGATATTTTCGCTCACATAGAAGAACTCGGCTTCTCGGTAGATTATTTCAAAAAAGAACACATATTAACGCTCGGCAAACTTACACCCATCCCCGACCACAAAGACCCAGTAGATCACGCTATAATGGCACACGCCATAACCAACAAAACCATACTTATAAGCTCGGACAGCAAAATGCGTTTTTACCGAAATCAAGGTTTAAATCTTATTTGGAATAGGGTTTAAAATCCTTAGAGACAGTTTACCGGCACTTGCTACGCCAACAATGAAATTGTCTGAACCCCGATACCCCCGATTTTTGGGATTTAGCGATGTTGTTGCGCAACGACGTTGTAGAGACGGATAATTATCCGTCTCTACGGAACGTTGGGGTGCATTTTGCCATGTTGTTTGCGGCGTCGTTTGCCACGTCGTGGGGAATATCGGGAAAATCCTTTTCATCGGGGGTATCGGGGTTCAGACAAATATTGCGCAACGATGGGATGCACATTTTGCCATGCCATATGATGCCATTTTTGCACCACAAATCCAAGCATTGATAAGGCGGGGGTCTTTTTTTGTTGAAATCTGTCAACATATGTTTGCACGCCGGGCACAGGATGTGCCATTAGGCGAATGTCCGAAGGACAGCCCCGAAGGGGTGAGGCACAGGAAGTGCCGAATAAAGTAATCTTTTTTCACTTTTCCGTATTTTTTTTCCCGTTTTCTCCGTCTAATG